>NZ_KV813736.1:0-16156 GCF_001813735.1 Staphylococcus sp. HMSC068C09 | reverse complement strand
ATCTAGATACTTTATGTCCCGGACTCTTTTTATTTATGTCTAATCACTCGCATTACTTTTAACATACTGTACCAGAGAGAACTATCTTTTCTATACACCAAAAATCGCGGTTCCCACTGGGGACTATATTTTTCTTTATATCTTCGTAACCCCTGAAAACGATATAAACCATTAAAATGTTCAAACACACGTCCCGCAATACGTTCTCGTAAATAAGAATAATCGAGTTGACCTACATTTGATAAGGTAGCCATACCCATGTTAAAAGCTTTATACCCTTTTTCTTTACCCCATAATAACATATGTAGATATAATCCATCCATTAGAGGTAAATCTAATTCAGGTAACCAACGAATTAAATCTACTGAAATTGCTTCGTTATAGTATGTCGGCATTAATGTACAAAAAGCAATAATCTTACCTTCTTCATTTTTCATAATTCCAATTGGGGCTTTATCTAAATACTGTTCTGTAAATTGCCCAACAGAAAAATGCATTTCAGTACGTCCATCGAGCCACTTATCACTTACTTTTCTAAGCTCTTCTATAAACGCTTTAGAAAATGGTGGTTCTATAATGTCAAATTTAATATTTAAATCATTAAATTTATTCAGTGTTGCTCTAAAACCACGTCTTTTTTTTCCAGAAGTAGTAAATTGTGTTAAATCAATAATAGCCTCTTCGCCTAATTTAAAAAATTGATTTCCAAAATTATGATACAACGGCATAAAACGATCAGATACTTGATAGAAAATGACATCATAACCTAACTTTTCAGCATAACTATAGAAATCAGCCAACAATGATTGGAATGATGCCGTATTTCCAATTGGATCTCCCAATACGACCAGCGCATTTGATTTATATCTATACATAAGAAAAGCTTGTTCACTGTCATACATAAATACATCTTTATCACCGCTATATATCAAATGACTTAAATAATTCCCTCCATATGTTTCTATGATTGATTTACATTGAGAATATTCTTGTAATTGATGTGGGCGTTCAAAGCGACGACCAAATAACCATGCAATACCAACAATTAATAATATAACAACTATCACAGTTAACCAGAAATAGTATTTTAATAATGACGTATCCATTTCCAAGTGATATAAATCTAAAGCATATAAAGTTTCAGAAATAATGAAATGATTAATATATAAAACAATCACACTAATGACTAAGGTAAATATTAAGTTTTTTAATCTAAATGGACGTTTAAATACTTTCGCACGTCGATAAGCTAAAATAAGTAAGATAAAAATAATGATGAGCCATGTAAGTAACATGATAGAAGCATACGTATATAACGTTGCAAGAAATATTAACACAAGTGAAATCATTGAATACATAATTGCTCTCTTACTTTGCTTATATATACCCCTTACATTAACAAGTAATATTAAACATGCACTTGTATGAATAGACAACATGATATAGTAAATAAAATGATCAGCATCATATAATCCATCATAAACAATCGTCACATTATTAATAAAGAAAATAAAACTTGTTAATAGTGCAAGAATAGATAAAGCAAATGCTGGGATTTTTGAAATAATATCTTTTTGATAAGACAGTATGAATGAGGTAACATCTTTAGCGGGTACAAAATATTTAGATTCTTCAAAGTACTTACGCGCAGAATTGCCAAATTCAAACGTAGATAGAATTAAAGCAATGATAATAGGTACAAAATAATAAGCAAAACGATATAGCAGTAAGGCAATCAATATTTTTTCTTCAGGAATATCTAAAGATTTTAGTCCTAATAAAACAACTAAATCAAATGCCCCGAATCCACCTGGAATAAAACTAATCAGTCCAGAGAGTGCAGCAATAATAAAAATACCAAGTAATGTTGTAAAAGCTACATGAATATCAATAATCCATGCCGACAAGTAAAGTACAACAGCAGCAGCTATCCATTCAATACTTGAAACAAGCGTGCAATATATCCCTACCAATTTATTATGTTCAGTAACCGGTTTAACGACTGTATACACTATAAAAATAGGTAAAAATAAAGCGACTACGTACAATACCCATTTTACAAAACGTACTTTATCAAGAATATGAGAAGCATCGAAAATATGAAGTACGACTAAAATAGATAAGAAGCTTAAACCAGTTAACATTGAAACTAATATGATTGAAATAGCGTGAAGTAATCTTTTTCTATCAGAAGTATAATTTTTATAAATAAATGTTCTAAATCCTGCGCCTATAAATCCACCAAATCCAACAATAGCATTAAATGCATTAATAATATAACTCAAACAAAATACTTTGTTCAGTGGTATACTCAACTTTAAAGTTTTAACAAGAATGACATCATATAAACTTAAAAGTAGCATTGATGCGCCACCACATATAAATAAACCAATTAAAAACCATCGATTGATTTTACTAAATGCTTCTAATGTTTGTTTGAAGTTAATATGTGACAATTCATGATATAAAGTAGCAACTACTACAATAAAAAGTGCGATAGCAAATACCACTTTTAATATAGATATTAATCTATTTTTATGTTCTTCAGTCATTATTCATTATTATCCTTTACATTATATTAATATAAAATATATCATATCATATTCTAGTTATATATCTTTAGACTATTGAACTAACATAATTGTAAGATAAAAGAGAGTGGAAGAGAATTCATCGTCCCACTTTTGCAAGATGATTAGTACTATATTAAAAAGCCTAAGACAACTCATTATGTCTCAGGCTTTTTAATATAGTGCTTTATTCTGCTTCTGTGTAATCTTTATGTTCTTCTTTTTTAATTTCATATTGACCTGCATCGTCACCATAATATTTATTGTAACGACGTTTAAATAATAAGAAAATGTGAGAAGCTAATACTTTTAAAATAGCATAGCCAGGAATACCTAAAATAACTCCTACAATACCTAACAAATTACCCGCACTTAATAAAATAAAGATAATTGTTAGAGGATGAATTTTTAATGTTTTCCCCATAATATTAGGAGAAATAAAATGACCTTCAATAAATTGAACTAACGTCCACACAATAATCAATTTTAATAGCATAAACGGTGAAGTAATAATCGCAATAATAATTGCCGGAGAAATTGCAATTGTTGGTCCTAAGTATGGGACTACACTCGTTACTGCAGCAATTGAAGCTAGAACTAACCCATAATCCAAACCAATAATCGAATAACCAATAAACAATAAAATACCAATACAAAATGATACAATAATTTGGCCTTGAATATATGATCCGACCTGTACACTCATTTTTTCTAATAAATCATGATAGTCTTTTCTAAATTTAGGTGGCATAATTTTAGTTGTATAGTCTCTAAATTTAGTTCCATCTTTCAACATAAAGAATAATACAAATGGTGTAGTTGCAATCACAACACCGACATTCACAATAGCTTCTGCAAATGTTCTAATTTTAGTTCCAAATCCACTAAAATAATCTGACGTTAACGATGGAATCTTTTTAGAAGTAGAATCAAGCCATTCCTGAATTTGATTATAAAATGAAGATAAAATAGACATATGTGTCACTTTATCAATAGCTCTATTAAATTTTTCAATATATTTTGGGAAGTTACTTGCAAGTTGTTTAATTTGATCACCAATCACAGGAATTAATAAATCGATAATTAATGTTGCGCCTCCAATAATCACTAAAAAGACTATTATAATTGCTAATAATCTTGGAATATTATAACGTTCCATCAAATTAATTACTGGATTTAACAAATAATACAAAATAAGCGATAAAATAATTGGCGCTGCAATAGTATTAAAGATAATGACAAAAGGCTGAAAAACATAAGAAATTTTGTCAAAGATGAATATAGTAATACCAAGTAATACTAATGAAACTAGCGCAAATAATAAATCTTTACCACCCAAAAACTTCATAAAGCGTGTTTCAGAAAAGCTTAGCTTATTAGTTTTCTTTCCTTCATCCTTTTTGTGGTCCATTGACATATCATTTTCACCGTACCCTTTAATCTAAAATAAAATAATCTATATTATATCATACCATGTAGCTTATTCATTTTGTGTGTTATTTTGAGATTGAAAATGATAAATATGCAAAGCTAAATAAACAATTTCTGAATCATCTATATCAATATCTAGATCTTTTTGAATAACTTTAGAAATCTTATATGCTGTACTATAACAATTAGGGTAATATGTTTTGACCATATTGATAAACTCATCTTGTGCATGAACGTATTCCTTTTTATTTAAACGACGAATTAGGAATTGAATATGTCTAATAAATCGTTGATATTGAACAGTTCGAGGATTTACAGGATACCCTATGTCATTTTCGATAATTAATACACATTTACTTATCATTTTATTAATTAAAGATATTTCACTCATAGGTAAATCTTCTTTATTTGAAGCAATATGCAATGCTATAAAACCTATTTCATCATCAGGAAATGTGACGTCTAATTTCTCATTTAATCGCTGTATAACTTGTGTGGCGATATCATATGCCTCACTATATAAATGTTTAGTTTCCATTGCAAAGGGATTACTAATTATTTGATTTTGTTTTAAGCGTTTATATGCAAAAGTAATATGATCGGTTAAGGCAATGACTAGTTGTTTATCATCTTTCATATAAGTTGTACTTGTAATATAGTTAACTGATTCAATAATTGCCTGTAAGACCTCTTCATCAGCTATTTCAACTAGAGATTTATAATATTCTTGTTGTTGTTTTTGATCTAATTTATACACTTTCTCAATAGAAGCATTATCATCTACGACCATTCCAGGCTTTTTATTAAAACCAATGCCTTTACCGATTAAAATAACTTCTTGATTACTATTGATGCATATGATGACGTTATTATTTAAAATTTTTGAAATATGATATTTGCTCATCATTATCATCCTTTTTTACTATTAAAATTATATAGTTAAACATTATATTTGAAAAGTCATTCTTTTAAAAAACACTTCTTTCTCGCATTACTCTAAGAGATGGAGAAAAGAAGTGTTGATTTAAATTATTAATGTTTTTTAGATATTTTATCTTCGCGTCCCCAAGATTCAATACCAAATAAATTAATCTCAAGGTTTTCTGGTTTAAATACCGGTTTTAAACCGGCACGTTTTTGTTGAATATAATCTTTCATAACAGCAAATGCAATATTTGAAAGACCTATAATGGAAACAAGGTTTACAATGGCCATTAATCCCATAAATAAGTCCGCTGTACTCCATACGGTTTCAGTTTTAACAACTGCGCCTATAAATACTAATACAACAACTAAGCATCTAAAAATAAATAAAATTGCTTTATTTTTAGATAGAAATTCTATATTAGATTGTCCGTAATAGTAATTACCAACTACAGAAGAAAATGCAAATAGCGTAATCGCGACAGTTAAGAAGATACCACCTGGAGAACCAAGATGTTCATTCAATGCAGATTGTGTAACTTCTACACCTTGTGGCGCTTTTTCACCAAATTTTAAGCCTGAGTAAAGTAAAATCATAATAGCTGTTGCTGTACAAACAAGCATTGTATCGAAGAAGACACCTAAAGATTGAAGTAATCCTTGTTTTACTGGATGTGGTACAGCAGCAGTAGCAGCCGCATTGGGTGCTGAACCCATACCTGCTTCGTTAGAGAATAAGCCACGTTTTATACCTTGTAAAATCGCTGTACCTACCGCGCCACCAGCGACTTGTTCCATTCCGAACGCACTTTTAATAATTGTACCAATCATTGGAATGATTTGATCAAAATTCATTAGTAAGATAAATAAAACTATACCAACATAAACGATAGCCATTATTGGAACAATTAAAGATGACAACGTTGCAATACTACGTACACCACCGAAGATAATGATTGCTGTAATGACAGCCAAAATAATACCAGTAATGACTGGACTAATATGATATTGTGTTCTTAAAGATTCAGCAATAGTATTCGATTGAACAGTGTTAAATACAAATGCAAATGTAACAGTAATTAACACAGCAAATGTGATACCAAGCCATTTTTGATTTAAACCTTTGGTTATGTAATAAGCTGGACCTCCTCGGAAGCCACCTTCTTTATCATGAACTTTGTAAACTTGTGCAAGTGTTGCTTCTATAAATGCACTCGCAGCTCCGATAAATGCGATAATCCACATCCAAAAAACTGCCCCAGGACCCCCTAACACAATTGCTGTTGCTACACCAGCAATATTTCCTGTTCCAACACGGGAACCTGCACTAATAGCAAATGCTTGAAAAGGTGAAATACCTTTCTCTCCATTTTTCAAAGTTTCTGGTTTTTCAACTAATGCTCTAAACATTTCAGGTAACATTCGTAATTGAACAAATTTAGAACTAATAGTAAAGAAGATACCTACTGTCAATAGTAAACCTATTAAATACTGTGACCAGATTAAATCATTTCCAACTTGAACAACAGATTTAAACCAATCAGGTATTAAACTATCAAAATCTCTCAATTAAATCCCTCTCATCAAAATTATTGTTATGATATACATTACAAGAGATTTATATTGTAGTATTAAAGGTCAAAATGTACATGTTTTTCATGTCATCACTTTGATATACTTATCAACAATATAAATCTCTTGTGAGTTATAAATAGTTAAATATTAAATTAATTTTATCATCTTATGAATTACTTGAAAACAAAAATTTTAAAATCATATTAATTTATTATCATTGATTTTACATTTCCAAATTCATTTGTATCAACTACAAATGAACCATTTGTATATTGTTCAGAAAGATGAATATTAGAAATTTCACCTGTTTCAGCATGTTTATCTGAATAAAGTGTATAGTATGTTTCATCTCTGACAACATATGCAGCTACAATACGATGAGGATTTTTTTTCAATTCTTTTAAAAGTGTAATACCTCTTTGTGCGCGTTTGGCATCTTGTAATATATCTTTAGCAATACGTTTCATTGCTCCTCTTTGGGTAGCCATAATTATTGAATTATTCTGATCAACAGTATCAGTCATAATAACATAATCTTCATCTTTTAAATTGATAGATTTCACACCAGCCGCTCTTAATCCTGTATCTGAAAGTTCTTCTGTAGAATACGTTAATGACATGCCTTTATGTGTAATAACAGTAATCATTTGTTCTTGAGTTATGCGAAGTACATTTACCACTTCGTCTTCATTTTTTAATTTTGTTGCAATGAGTGGCTTATTAAATCGCGTGGTTTTAAATAATGATTGATTACTCTTTTTAATCATGCCATTACGAGTTGCAATAATATAAAATGCTTTACCATCAAATGTTTTTTCGTTAAATACATCTATAATTCTCTCGTTTTCTTCTAAAGGCACAATTTGCGATACATGCTGACCTAACTCTTTCCATCGCACATCTGCAATTTTATGAATTGGAATAAAGAGATATCTTCCTTTATTTGTAAATACTAAAGCTGTATCTTGAGTATTTACAGTTTGGTAT
The DNA here is from genome assembly GCF_001813735.1 of Staphylococcus sp. HMSC068C09. Taxonomy (NCBI): domain Bacteria; kingdom Bacillati; phylum Bacillota; class Bacilli; order Caryophanales; family Staphylococcaceae; genus Staphylococcus; species Staphylococcus sp. HMSC068C09. The sequence goes on along the minus strand of NZ_KV813736.1, from coordinate 8,669 downwards.
TTGAGTAGACTATCTCCCTCTTTTAAACCTACTTCTGTCACACCACTTGCATTAAAGCTACGTGTAGACGTACGTTTTATATATCCATGTCTAGTCACACTTAAAACCACTTCTTCACTTGGTACAATAACTTCTTTATCAATTTTAATTTCTGATATTTCCGCTTCAATTGAAGATAAACGTGATGTTTTAAAACGTTTTCGAATCTCTGTAAGTTCTTTTTTAATAACATTTAATAATGCGTCATGGTTATCAAGAATATTTCGGTACGCTTCTATTAATTTTTGTAATTCTTCATGTTCTTCTTCAAGTGCAACAATATCAGTATTAGTTAAACGATATAATTGAAGCATCACAATGGCTTCTGCTTGTGCTTCAGTAAAGTCAAATTCTTTTACTAAATTATCTTTTGCATCTTTTTTATTTTTAGAATGACGAATCAGCGCAATCACTTCATCTAATATAGATAAAGCTTTCATAAGACCTTCTACAATATGCATGCGCTTTTCAGCATGATTTAAGTCGTATTTTGTACGATTAGCTACAACTTCAATTTGATGATTTAAATAGCTGTCAATAATTTCACGTAGACCCATTAATTTTGGACGTCCATCACTAATAGCGACCATATTGAAATTATAAGTAATTTGTAAATCAGAATTTTTATATAAATAGTTTTTAATAGACTCTGAATTAACATCTTTTTTTAATTCAATAGCAATTCTTAAACCTGTACGATCTGTTTCATCACGTACTTCAATAATACCATCTACTTTTTTATCAGCACGAAGCTCATCAATACGTTTCACAAGCGAACTTTTATTCACTTCATAAGGAATTTCTGTCACAATTAATTGTTTACGTCCATTTCTTAACGCTTCTTCATCTACTTTTGAACGAACAACAATTTTTCCTTTTCCTGTTTCATAGGCTTTCTTAATACCATCAATACCTTGAATAATACCGCCTGTCGGAAAATCAGGACCTTTGATATATTTCATTAATTGATTTACTGAAATATTAGGATTATCAATATATTTTAATGTTGCTTGAATTACTTCACCTAAATTATGTGGAGGAATATCAGTAGCATATCCTGCCGAAATACCAGTCGAACCGTTTACTAGTAAATTTGGAAATCTTGCCGGTAACACCATAGGTTCAAGTGTTGTGTCATCATAGTTTGGTATAAAGGACACTGTTTCCTTATTAATGTCACGAACCAACTCCTCAGAAAGTTGACTTAACTTCGCTTCTGTATAACGCATCGCAGCAGGTGGATCATTATCAATACTACCATTATTACCGTGCATTTCGATTAATACATGACGCAACTTCCAATCTTGGCTTAAACGTACCATTGCATCATAAACTGAAAAATCACCATGTGGATGATATTGACCAATAACATCCCCAACTGTTTTCGCACTTTTACGGAAATTTTTATCATACGTATTGCCACTACTATACATAGCAAATAAAATTCTACGTTGTACAGGTTTTAAACCATCACGCACATCCGGTAACGCACGTTCTTGAATAATATATTTACTATATCTTCCAAAGCGATCACCAATAACATCTTCAAGTGATAGGTCTTGAATTATCTCACTCAATTGACTTCCTCCTCATCATATTCTTCAGTATCAAGTATTTGAACTTCTGTATTATCTAAAATACTTTGATCTTCTTGCATGCCAAATTCAACATGATTTTCAATCCATTCACGTCTTGGTGCAACTTTATCTCCCATTAATGTTGTTACACGTTTAGAAGAACGTACTTCATCATCGATTTGGACTCTAATCAACGTTCTTGTCTCAGGATTCATTGTAGTTTCCCACAATTGCTCAGGATTCATTTCACCTAAACCTTTATAGCGCTGTAAAATAAAGCCTTTACCTAATTGTTTTTGAAGTTTGTCCAATTCATCATCTGTCCAAGCATATTCTACTTTTTTAGATTTCCCTTTACCTTTTTCTAATTTGTATAACGGAGGTAATGCAATAAAAACACGACCTGCTTGAACAAGAGGTCTCATATATTTGAAGAAAAATGTTAATAATAACACTTGAATATGGGCGCCATCTGTATCAGCATCAGTCATAATAATAACTCTATTATAATTACTATCTTCTAATTTAAAATCATTACCAACACCAGCACCAATTGTATGAATAATTGTATTAATTTCTTCATTTTTGAAAATATCTTCAAGTTTTGCTTTTTCAGTATTAATCACTTTACCTCGTAAAGGTAAAATAGCCTGGAATTTTCTATCTCTTCCAAGTTTAGCTGATCCCCCTGCTGAATCACCTTCGACAAGATATAATTCATTTTTCTCAGTATTCTTACTTTGAGCAGGCGTTAACTTTCCTGATAATAAAGTATCTTTACGTTTGTTTTTCTTACCAGAACGTGCATCCTCCCGTGCCTTACGAGCCGCTTCTCTTGCCTGTTGCGCTTTAATAGCTTTCTTCACAAGTGATTTAGATAATTGTCCTTTTTCCTCTAAATAATAAGGTAATTTTTCAGAAACAACAGAATCTACTGCACTACGCGCTTCTGATGTACCAAGCTTAGATTTAGTTTGTCCCTCAAATTGCAGTAATTCTTCTGGAATACGTACAGAAATCACTGCTGTTAATCCTTCTCTAATATCATTACCATCTAAGTTTTTATCTTTATCTTTAAGTTCATTGATACGGCGTGCATAGTCATTAAATACGCGTGTCATTGCTGTTTTAAATCCTACTTCATGAGTTCCGCCGTCTTTTGTACGTACATTATTAACAAAACTTAATATACTTTCAGAATATTGATCATTATATTGAAAAGCAACATCTACTTCGATTCCATTTGCAGCACCTGTAAACGTCGTAACATCATGCAATACTTCTTTACCTTCATTGATATAACTTACAAATTCTTTAATACCTTCTTCGTAATGATAAACATCTTCACGTTCTTTTCCATCACGTAGATCTTTCAATGTAATTTTTAAGTTTTTTAATAAGAATGCAGATTCTTGTAAGCGCTCACTTAATATATCAAAATTAAATGCCGTTGTTGCTTTAAAAATACTTGAATCTGGTTTAAATGTGACTTTTGTACCTGTTTTCTTAGTTTTTCCCGCTTTCACTAAACCAGAAGTTGGAATACCACCATCCTTAAAAGATTGCTTATAAATTTGTCCATCTCGATGAATTTCAACTTCTAACCATTCACTTAAAGCATTAACTACGGAAGCACCAACACCATGAAGTCCTCCAGAAGTTTTATATCCACCTTGTCCAAATTTACCTCCAGCATGTAATACAGTAAAAATAACTTCTACAGTAGGTTTACCAGACGCATGCATACCAGTTGGCATACCTCTCCCATTATCTTCCACTGAAATACTATTATCTTTATTGATTGTTACATCAATTTCATTACCATAACCATTTAAAACTTCATCGACGGAGTTATCGACAATTTCATATACTAAATGGTGTAATCCACGTTTATCAGTCGACCCAATATACATCCCAGGACGTTTTCTAACTGCCTCAAGTCCTTCTAATACTTGAATCGAATCATCTGAATAATGATTTGTCATTTTTGTTGCCAATGCGTTCGCCTCCTACAAACGTACGTTCGTTTTTTTAACTTTACAATAGTTATTCTTATATAAAACGCATTAAAATGCAAGTATGAGTTCTATAAGATAAACATTTAACTTAATATATAAGACGTTTTTTCAATTTTTAATCGTTGTCAGGAATACTTTGTGATAAAATATACCTACATTATATAAGGGATGTGTAAACAAATTATGATGATAGTTCTCATGTTGATTTTAAGCTATCTCATTGGAGCTATTCCAAATGGTTATGTTATAGGAAAAGTTTTTTTTAAAAAAGATATTAGAGAATTTGGAAGCGGTAATACTGGTGCCACAAATAGTTTTAGAGTTTTAGGAAAACCAGCTGGATTTATCGTTACTTTTTTAGATATATTTAAAGGATTCATTACTGTATTTTTCCCGTTATGGTTTCCAGTGCATGCGCAGGGACCAATTAGTACATTCTTCACACATGGATTAATTGTCGGTATTTTTGCAATAATTGGTCACGTTTATCCTATTTATCTTAAATTTAAAGGAGGTAAGGCTGTAGCCACAAGTGCCGGAGTTGTGTTAGGAGTTAATCCAATCTTACTTTTAATTTTAGCAGTCATATTCTTTGGAATTTTATATTTAACAAAGTATGTGTCATTATCCAGTATTATTGCGGCAATCAGCTGTGTGATAGGTTCATTAATTATTCATGATTACATATTATTTGGAATGAGTGCTTTTGTATCAATCATTTTAATTTTTAGACACCGTTCTAATATTGTTAGAATTTTTAAAGGTGAAGAACCAAAAATCAAATGGATGTAAAATGGATGATCTTGCACCAAATGTGAAGATTCAGTTTAGTTCTATTAATTTAAATATGATAAACAGTTCATGTTTAATAGTGAGAACAATATGTTTTAATTCAAACAATTTTTGCATTATAAATATCATAATTATTAATATAAAGGATGGTTCTTACAATGAAAATCAAATTGACTGATGAAGCAGTTGAATGGTTTAAAAATGAATTAGATTTACCTGAAGAGAATAAAGTCTTACAATTTTATGTGAGGTATGGTGGAGAATTTCAACTTAAACAAGGTTTTAGCCCAGCATTTCGTGTGGAATTGAGCAATGATGTTGAGATAGGTTATCACGAAAATTATAATGATTTAATTGTTGTAGTTTCAGAAGATGACTTATGGTATTTTGAAGATCATGAAGTTCTAGTTGAAAAAGTAGACCATGAAGACGAAATTGTTTATTCTACAACTAATTAAAAAAAGACCATAAATATCTAATATTTACAGATATTTATGGTCTTATATTTATATATTCAAATCGCTACGTTGTGTGACTTCTAATTCCTTACCTTCGTTATTCAATGCTTCGACTTCACTATATACTTGATGCCATTCTGGAAAATAACGATCTAAACGAATTGGTCTGAAATCACTTGCTTTAATACATAATAGCTGAGTGGAACCTGTGGTAGCTAATTCCCCTTTTTCATTATATACTTCATAACAGTACGTTGAACGCAATCTTGAATAATGTTCTACCCATGTTTTCACTTTAACTTTTTCAGGATAAAAAATGGATTTCTTATATTGAACTTGTAAATCCACGACGGGTGAGATGATACCTTCTTTTTCCATATCTGCATAACTAAAACCTAATTTACGAATATAATCAGTACGAGCAACTTCAAACCATGTAGCATAATTCCCATGATAAATTACTCCCATTTTATCTGTTTCTTGGTATCTCGCTTCAATTTCAGTCATACTATAAATCATATTTATGTACCTCTTTCCAATTAAGTTCACTTTCAATATTAACATAAAAAGGATGATTGCTATAGAATTCCCATTTACTACTTTTATTACTGAAATAGCTCAATGACACGAATGAAGAAAAAATCCTTAGATGAGATTGCCATCTAAGGATTCAAAATACATTCAAATTTTTAAATACTTTTTCGAATAATTGTATTATTGAGCAAGTTTATTTCTTAATACCATTTGTAGAATGCCACCGTGACGATAATAGTCGATTTCAACTTGTGAATCAAAACGAACAATGACATCAAAATCAACCACTTCTCCATTTTCTTTTTTTGCATGAACTTTAATAATATCATGTGGTTGTACATCTTCGTTAATATCTACAGAGATTTCTTCTCTACCATTTAGACCAAGTGAATCAGCTGATTCTCCATCTTTAAATTGTAATGGTAATACACCCATCATAACTAAGTTAGAACGATGAATACGTTCATAACTTTGTGCTATTACAGTTTTAACGCCTAATAAATTAGTACCTTTAGCAGCCCAGTCACGTGAAGATCCCATACCATAATCATTGCCTGCTAATACTGCTAAGCCAGTGCCATCTTCTTTATATTTCATTGCAGCATCATAAATTGGCATAATTTCATCAGTTGGCCAATATGTTGTAAAGCCACCTTCTGTACCTGGTGCTAATTGGTTTTTAATTCTAATATTCGCAAATGTACCACGCACCATAACTTCATGGTTACCACGACGAGAACCATATGAGTTAAAATCACGAATAGGCACGTCATGATTTAATAAGTATTTACCTGCTGGTGTATCTTTACCAATAGCACCTGCTGGAGAAATGTGGTCAGTTGTAACTGAGTCACCAAATTTACCCATTACACGTAAATCTTTTAATGGTTCAATGGTACCTGGTTTTTTTGATAAACCTTGGAAGAATGTTGGATTTTGAATATATGTTGAATTAGGATCGAAGTCATATAATGGAGAGTCAGTAACATCAATCTCATTCCACATTTCATTGTTGTTGTATACATTTTTATATTCTTCTTTAAATAATTCAGGTGTTACAACACTATCTACTGTATCAGCAACTTCTTTAATTGAAGGCCAAATATCATTTAAGTATACATCTTGACCATCTTTACCTTTACCAAGTGGTTCATTTTGTAAATCAATATCAACTGTACCAGCTAAAGCATACGCAACGACTAATTGAGGTGAAGCAAGATAGTTCGCTTTTACTAATGGATGGATTCGACCTTCAAAGTTACGGTTACCAGATAATACAGAAGTAACTAGTAAATCTTCTTTAGCAATAGCTTTTTCAATTTCTGGCAATAGCGGTCCAGAGTTACCAATACAAGTTGTACATCCATAACCTACTAGATTAAATCCTAAATCATCAAGATATTTTTGTAATCCAGAATCACGTAAGTAACCTGTCACTACTTTTGAACCTGGTGCTAATGATGTTTTAACATATTCAGGCACTTTTAATCCTTTTTCAACTGCTTTTTTCGCAACTAAACCAGCACCTAACATAACGTAAGGATTCGATGTGTTTGTACATGAAGTAATCGCTGCAATTGCAATGTCTCCTGTTTTTATAGTTGTTTCAGAACCATCGTTAAATTGAATATTAGCTGATTTATCAAATTCGCTTTGATCCAAACCATGACCTTGGTTTCCAGCAGGAGCTGTTACAGATTTTTCGAATTCTTTTTTCATATCACTTAAGAAAATTAAATCTTGAGGACGTTTAGGACCAGATAGTGAAGCTTCAACTGTCGATAAATCTAAATGAATTACATCTGTATATTGTGGATCTTCTTTATCTGATGTAAAGAACATATTGTTTTGTTGTAAATAAGCTTTAACTAACTCAACGTGCTCTTCAGAACGGCCAGTTAATTTCATATATTTAAGTGACTCTTCATCAATTGGGAAGAAACCACAAGTTGCACCATATTCAGGAGCCATGTTAGCAATAGTCGCTCGATCAGCTAATGGTAAATCGGCAACACCAGGACCGAAGAATTCTATAAATTTACCAACTACACCTTTTTTACGTAGCTCTTGAGTTACTCGTAATGCTAAGTCAGTGGCAGTTGATCCTTGAGGTAATGAATTAGTTAAGCGTACTCCAATCACTTCAGGAATTGGGAAATATGATGGTTGACCAAGCATACCTGCTTCAGCTTCAATACCACCAACACCCCAGCCTAATACACCAATACCATTTATCATAGTAGTATGTGAATCTGTACCAACAAGTGTATCTGGGAAAGCAGTTTGTTCACCGTCCACGTCTCTTACATGAACTACCTTAGCTAAATATTCTAAGTTAACTTGGTGTACGATACCTGTTGCAGGCGGTACAGCATTATAATTATTAAATGCTTTTGTAGCCCAGTTTAAAAATTGATAACGTTCATAGTTTCTTTCAAATTCTAATTTCATATTGCGTTCTAACGCACGTGGGTTTGCATAGCTATCTACTTGTACAGAGTGATCGATGACTAAATCAACCGGTACTTCTGGATTAATTTTATTAATATCTCCACCTACATCATTCATAGCTTTACGTAATGAAGCTAAGTCGACAACCGCAGGCACCCCTGTAAAATCTTGTAAGATTACGCGAGAAGGTTTGAAAGGTACTTCTCCTTCATTACCTTCTTTACCAAAATGGGCTAATGCTTTAATATGATCATCTGTAATAACAAAGTCATCTTCTTGTCTTAATACTGATTCTAGTAGAACACGAATAGAATAAGGTAACTTACTAATTTTAGTTAAACCTTGTTCTTCAAGACTTTTTAAATCATAATATGTATATGATTTACCTCGAACTTCAAATGATTTTTTTGCTTGTTCTTTAATGTTAGAAGTCATTTGATTATCCCCCTTGAATATTAAAAATTCATAATTATACTTCTTTAATTAAATTGTATAATTATATGTTTTTTAAAACAACTATATATCACTAGAATTTGAGTGATTTGAATTTTGGTTTTATAATCAGTTAATATAAGAAATACTTATCATAGTACATTTAAACTATAAGTATTTTTTATTAAATGAGAATTTTTTTCAATAAGCTAAATGAAATAAAAAGGAAAGTAGAATAGAAATTCATTTTGAATTTTTGGCTCCAATATCAACATATATTGGATGTGGATTTTCTTTTGAAAGTCTTTATATTTCGATCTAACTATATTAAAAAACGAGTCCGGGACATAAAGTATCTAGATAAGTGA
>NZ_KV813735.1:0-6898 GCF_001813735.1 Staphylococcus sp. HMSC068C09 | reverse complement strand
GTTAGCTATATTTTTTACTTTGCAACAGAACCAATTCCAATATTGTCTCCGCCATTGGCGAATGTGATAAAGGCTACACTTAAATAGAACTTATTAAATTTGTTTAAGTTGGAAAGAATGTTACCTTCATCCTCATCTTCACCCTTTATAAAGAGTTTTACTCCTAGATACATCGGTATTAATCCTAGCAAACCTACCCACTGATCAGGAATGAGTGTTACTCCAAATGTTGCTAAAAGACTGATTAAAACTAAAAGTGCAAAACCAAGATATTGGCCAATGACTATATCTCTTGGATAAATACGGTTTCCTTTCGACTCCATGCTAACTATTCCACTGTTACCCGTTTTAGCTTGTGACCTTGCTTGAGAGAACAGTAACATCAAGACAAAAATATCATCGACATTGGTTACTATAAAAGAACCTAAAGCAGAGAGAATAGTTAAAATTAAATTCATTTATATCAACTCCTTCATCGTTCATAAACAGTCAGAAAAACGATTGGATATATTTCATAATTTGTATTAACCCAGTTCATTAGAAATTCATGAATAGTGATTAATCCATACCATCAGGAATTTTATACAGTAATACATCTATCAATACAAAATGTGCATGAGTCTCCATCCATTAATAAAAATTCAACCTGCACTTATGAAAAAGTGCAGGTTGGCCTGCATTCACATTATTGCTTTTTATTCAACATATGTGTAGCATGTCCCATCACACCTTCTGCTGCTTCCATAAGTGTCTCTGGTAAGGTAGGATGAGCATGAATCGTAAGGCTAAGATCTTCCGCATTTGCCCCAGCCTCAATCGCAAAAACAGCCTCTGCAATCAGAGAGGATACCTCTGGTCCAACCATCTGTACTCCTAACACTCTTTTCGTATTCTTTTCGGCTACAACTTGTACAAAGCCATCTGCATCCGAGACAGATAACGCCCTAGCATTTGCTTGGAATGGAAAACGACTGGATACTGTTTCGTATCCTTTTTCCTTTGCTTCCTTCTCTGTTAAACCTGTATAGGCTACTTCAGGATCGCTGAAGATAACAAAAGGCATCGCTTGAAAATCAATCACACTATTTTGACCACTGATCACTTCGGCTGCTATCTTTGCTTCATAACTAGCTTTATGAGCAAGGAGGTCACCACCAGCACAATCCCCTATTGCATAAACATGTTCAATGTTTGTTTGACATTTGTTATTTATCTTAATAAATCCTTGGTCGTCTAATACTACTCCGATATTTTCCAGACCAATTTTACCTGTGTTTGGTTTTCTCCCAATAGAAACTAAGCAATAATCACCTTGAATAATTTCTTCCTTTCCATCAACTTGAACATGGACGTTAACTTCATCGCCTGTATTTTCTCCACCTTGAACAAGGGCATCCGTTATAACAGTGATTCCAATTTCCTTTAAATGACGTTTTACTGTTTTTGTTAGGATAGGATCTGTCCCGGACAAAATTGTATCCGATCCCTCAAGGATGGTCACTTTTGCCCCAAACTTTGCATAAGCAGTACCTAACTCTAAACCGATATAACCACCACCTACCACAACTAAATGATTGGGTACTTCCTGTAGTTGCAATGCCTCCGTTGAAGAAATGATTCTTTTTTGATCAAATGGCATACTTTTTAACTCGACTGGCAAAGAACCTATTGCAAGAATTAAATCTTTGTAGGAAAAAATCTGTTCCTCGTCCTCTATTTTTATTTTTGCAATATGTGCTTCAGTGAGATAGGCTTCCCCACTGATGACCTCTACACCATTTCCTTTTAACAAGGTGCGAATCCCATCTGTTAGCTTGTTCACGATTCCGTCCTTCCACTTTACTACTTCTGGCATATCAACTTGAACCTCACCCGAAACCTTAAGCCCCATTGTATTGGCATGTTTAATGTGTTTGACTCGTTCAGATGCACTAATAAGAGCTTTTGAAGGGATACACCCTCGATTAAGGCAAACTCCTCCTAACTCCGCCTTATCAACCAGTACCACCTTTTTTCCTAACTGGGCAGCACGTATTGCCGCCACATAACCTCCAGACCCTGCTCCTATCACTAAAAGGTCTACATCTTTTTTCACTTCTCCAGTCATCCTAGATTCCTCCTTTGATAAGTAACTATAATTACTATTTGTACTCAAGAATATAGTTGTGTAATATGTGTCTAACCTTTTTCTTATTTTCACCTATTTTTCTTCTCTTATTAGACAATTTATAAAAAATAATCTACATTTTGATTAAAAGGGCTTTCTAAATGGAAAGCCCTTTTTACTCTTACTCTTTCACTCGCATAAGTCGTAAACTGTTCAACGCTACAAGAAGAGTTGCACCCATATCTGAAAGAATCGCAATCCAGAGTGTTAACCAACCTGGAATAACCAATAATAAGGCAATAAATTTAATAGCAATTGCAAAAGTAATGTTAGCTTTTATTATGTTTAGCGCTTTTCGACTTAGTTTTACCGTAAACGGAAGTTTTCTTAAATCATCTCCCATTAGTGCAACGTCCGCCGTTTCTAATGCTGTATCAGTACCAGCTCCACCCATTGCAATTCCAACAGTGGAAGCTGCCAATGCAGGTGCATCATTGACACCATCGCCAATCATAGCTACGTTGTTGTATTCCGATTTCAATTGTTTAATATAATCCAATTTATCCTGAGGCATTAATTCAGCCTGAACTTCTTTTACTCCGACATGACTTCCAATGGCATTCGCAGTACCTTTATTATCACCGGTAAGCATAATTGTATTTTTGATGCCAAGTTGATGTAGTTTTTGAATGACTTCTTTACTTGATTCATGTACTTCATCTGCTACTGCAATAATAGCTAGTATTTCTTTGTCAGTTCCAACAACCATAGCAGTTTTCCCTTGATTTTGAAGAGTTGCAACTTTTTTCTCTAAATTCTTATCAAAACTAGAGTTTGACAGTTCCTTAAATAGTTTTGGACTTCCAATATAATAGGTCGTTCCGTCTACAGTACCCTTAATTCCTTTTCCTGTAATGGAAGAGAAGTCATCTACCACAACATCTGAATAAGAAATATTCGCCTCTTCTGCTCTTTTCATGATTGCTGATGCAAGAGGGTGCTGAGAACGATACTCTAATGCAGTAATGATGGATAGCATTTCATTTTCATCTACCTGTTTGTTCAACACATTGAAGTCAGTTACAACAGGGACACCTTTTGTCAAAGTACCTGTTTTATCGAAAGCAATGGCCTTTAAGGCACCCATTTCTTCTAAATAAACGCCACCTTTTATTAGGACACCCTTTTTCGCTGCATTTCCAATTGCTGAAACAATCGAAATCGGGGTGGAAATAACCAACGCACATGGACAACCAACGACTAAAACAGCTAAACCTTGATAAACCCATGTTTCCCAACTAGCCCCAAAGAATAATGGTGGAACTACAGCAACTAACGCAGCTATGATCATGATGATCGGAGTATAATATTTCGCAAATTTTTCTACAAAGGCTTGAGATGATGCTCGTTCTCCCTGTGCTTCCTCTACAAGATGAATAATTTTTGAAATGGTTGTATCTTCTACTAATTTAGTTATTTCTACTTCAAGTAATCCTTCTTCATTTAGAGTACCTGCAAATACTTCATCATCAACCGCTTTTTCAACAGGGACTGACTCACCTGTAATGGCAGCTTGATTAACAGCAGAGTACCCACTTACAACCATCCCGTCCATGGCAATCTTTTGACCAGGTTTGACAATCATAATATCTCCAACTGCAATATCATCTACATGAATCATCATTTCTTGACCTTTTCGTCTAACAAGTGCCTCTTTAGGTGCAATATCCATTAATGATCGAATTGATTGTCTCGCTTTATCCATAGAAAATCGTTCTAGAGCTTCACTAATTGCAAAGAGTATGACAACAACAGAAACTTCTGCCCATTTTCCTATAATCGCACCACCTATAACTGCAACAGTCATAAGTGTTTTCATGTCAAATTCAAAGCGTAACAAGTTTTGGAAACCAACTTTAAAAAGCGATAATCCTCCTATTAACATCGATGCTACAAATAATAATGTAGTAACAATGTTCTCATCCCCATTAACAAAGACTGAAAGATATCCGAAAACAATCAATAAGGTCGAATAGAGTAAAGTACTGTGCTTTTTATAGAATGGCACTTTTTCTTCTTTTTCATCCTCTTTTTCCTGGTTAATCTCTTGTGTAGCTTGCCGTACAGGTTTTTCAGAGGCCACTTTAAGATTCTCAAAAGCACCTGCTTTTTCTAATTCTTCAATCGTTGCTTCTCCGTAAACGGAAATTTTGGATGCTCCAAAATTTACTTTTGCATCCTCTACTCCCGGAATTTTTTTAACATTTCTTTCAAACTTTCCTGCACAGTTTGCGCATGAAAACCCTTCAACACGATATATATTTTTGTCTTTTTTAACCTCTTGCGGAGCCTGCCGTCTAGGTTTTTCTGGAGCCACTTTAAGGTTCTCAAAGGCACCTGCTTTTTCTAATTCTTCAACCGTTGCTTCTCCGTAAACGGAAATTTTGGATGCTCCAAAATTTACTTTTGCATCCTCTACTCCCGGAATTTTTTTAACATTTCTTTCAAACTTTCCTGCACAGTTTGCGCATGAAAATCCATCAACACGATAGACATATTTCTTCTCTAATGGCTTCGTTGCTTCACTCATATTTAATAACCTCCTTCTTAATTAACCAATGTATCTTTTATCAATCAATGCATGTGGAATTCCTATATTCTTGGCCACCTCTCATTATGATATTCATTTGAATATTACGTTATGTTCTGTTGCTATTATATATCCACACATATATAGATAGTCAAATGATTATTTGATTGTATTTTATTTCTTTTTTTGCTAAGACTAAACTCAACTTTTCTGTTTAATTTCCTCAACTGATTATTCAAGGCTATTCCTTTAATATTTTCATTCCAACCCAACAACTCCTATGATCCAAGAAGCTATATAGAAAACAGCTACACCAAGCAAAACGTAAAGACCAGTTTTTCGATTTTCAGATTGATTAACAACTGGAAGTAAGTCCGTTGCTGCAACATATAGAAAAACACCTGCTGAAAAGGACAAAGCAATTCTTGCAAAAGAATCGCCAAGTACTTCAGCTGCAAATTCTGTGTCACTGAGTAGCCATACTAAAGCCCCTCCAAATATAGTAGCCAAAGCCAGTACTGCAGAGGCAATAAACGCCTTTTTCCTGTCATTAAATACTACAAGAACAATCGAAGAAATGGTTAAGCCATCTGGTATTTTATGAAGTAATACAGCAACAAACACAAGGAAACCTAATTCACTGCTTACTTCGAATCCCGCAACAATGGAGACCCCATCAAAGAAACTATGAATAGTCATTCCGATAAAGGCACCTAAACCGCCCGTTTTTTTACTGAGTTTATCCTCATGTGTTTCATAGCCGAAATGAAAATGAGTTGTGAGGATTCTTTGAAAGGCAAATAATACTAAAAATCCTATTAATATATAGATTCCATTTTCAGGTGAATTTTCTAATCCTTCTGGCATTAGATCAAGAATACCTATGGATAAAAGAAAACCTGCACTAAAAGCCATTAAATATGTAAGAGCTTTGGGGACCATTCTTTTCTCACGACAATAAGTCCTCCAACAAGATTAGCTATACTTGTGAGTAACACAAGAGATACTACAGTCCATGAGAACATTACAAACTCTCCTTACTTTAATTCATTCCATTTCACAAATAATTTGGACCATCAGGGTACAATTCAGAGAAAAAACAAGATTTAAGTCTCAGTGGATACCAGGGCTTAAATCTCCTGAGATGATTTTTTATCTAATGGTCTTTTCTTAGGTAATTTTTATGATTTATTTTTGAGCAACTGCATTCCATCATGTAAAACGGAGGACTGAGTTGTTTGTAACATTTTAACTAATTTTTCCCAACACTCATCACATTTACTTCTTTTCCTTCAACTGTAGTGCTTCTTGCATAAGGTGATGCACATGATTACTTACTAGCCTATAAAAAACCATCTTCCCTTTTTTACGATACTCGGCAAGCCCCATATTACGTAACATACGTAGGTGGTGTGAAGCAGTAGCATTCGTAGAACCAATAATCGTTGCTACATCACAGACACACATTTCATCTTCTTGCGTAAGTGCATAAACAATTTTCAACCGTGTATCATCCGCAAAAACTTTAAACAATTGTGATAAGCCATCCGTTTGACCGACTTCCTGCTGACGGCGCTCAACCTTTTCTGGGTCAAATATAAATGTCTCACAAGCATCTTTTCCCCTTGATTTTATACCATCTAAATCATGTTCTTTTTTATTTATGGAAGTAATACTCAAAACAACCCCTCCTCTGTAATTAGTGTATACAATAACATTCAAATTATTGTTTGTATATATATATATTAATATAAATAATATAACGTTTTATTGCAACAATAAAATATACATTTTTTCGTTATATCATGGTATACTTTAAAATAATGAATATTGGAGGAGGAGAATCAGGATCTACTATATCATTGCAGTCATCGTTTTAATCATTGATCAACTATGGAAATCTGCGATTGTCAAATGGATGGAAATAGGTCAAACCATTCCTTTATGGGAAGGAGTATTCCATATTACTTCTCTTCGAAATAAAGGAGCAACATTTGGAATTTTGCAAGGTCAACGCTGGTTTTTTATTATTGTAACGTTAATTGTTGTACTGGGTATCATTTATTATTTACAAACAGAAGGAAGGAATAACCGACGAATCTCTTTTGCCTTATCACTGTTGCTAGGTGGAGCATTAGGGAACTTTTTTGACCGCTTGATTAGAGGAGAAGGTTCTGTTGCAAAGTAAAAAATATAGCTAA
>NZ_KV813734.1:0-392 GCF_001813735.1 Staphylococcus sp. HMSC068C09 | reverse complement strand
AGATGTCGCTTTTATATTTTTTAGTTTTATCTTTTATAAACATACCGTAGGTTATAAGTGGTATTCGATTAAAATCATCTATAATTGCCATATAATTGGGTTCGCTACCATAACCTGCATCAGCTACAATATATTCAGGTAAATGACCGTAGGTCTCTTGAATTAAATTTAAAAATGGTATCATCGTTCTTGTATCAGTCGGATTTTGATACACATTATAAGATAAAACGAATTGAGAATTTGTCGCTATTTGTAAATTATAACCTGGCTTGAGTTGTCCATTTTTCATATGATCTTCTTTCATTCTCATAAATGTGGCATCATGATCTGTTTTAGAATAACTATTTCTATCCTTTAAAATAGATTTTTGGACGTCGTATTTATGCTTTCGC
>NZ_KV813733.1:62965-102426 GCF_001813735.1 Staphylococcus sp. HMSC068C09 | reverse complement strand
GTGAGGTCTCTTTTTTTATGTCGAAATTTAGATAAATCTTTTGAAACTAATGAATTGAGGAGTAAATGTATTAAACTAAAAAATGATAAAACTTCTTCAATAATATACTGAAGAAGTTTTTAATATTATTTCAAATTAATAATGAATACAACATTTTATTTTCATTAATATAAATATTTGATGGATCAAATTCATCGACATTATGTTTTAATTGTTCTAAATCTTGATGATTATTTAACTGAATGCCAATAATAACAGTACCCGTATTTTGAGAAGCTTTTTTTAGATATTCAAATTTAGTAATATCATCTTGAGGACCTAAAACATCATTAACAAATTCTTTTAAAGCTCCTGGACGTTGAGGGAAATTTAAAATGAAATAATGTTTCATTTCTTCATATAAAAGTGAACGTTCTTCAATTTCTTTCATACGATTAATATCATTATTTCCACCACTGACTACGCATACTACAGTTTTTCTTATAATATTGTCTTTATAAAATTCAAGAGCTGATACACTTAATGCACCTGCTGGTTCTGCTACTATTGCTTGTTTAGAGTACATATCTAAAATTGTAGAACATACTGCGCCTTCATCAATTTGTAAGTAGTCGTTGACGTATTGTTTGACAATATTAAAGGTAATATCACCAACACGTGCTACTGAAGCGCCATCAACAAATTTATCTATATGTTCTAAAGTTACAACTTTATTTTGAACTACTACTGATTCATACATACTACTTGCTCCGGCAGGTTCGACGCCAATGATTTGTGTATGTGGACTATGTTCATGCATATATGTACTTACACCGGATATTAGACCTCCGCCTCCAATAGCTGCAAAGAGATAATCAAATTGAATCTTTTCTTTTTTTGCTTCTAATAAAATTTCTTTTGCTAATGTCCCTTGACCAGCGATAGTATAAACATTGTTGAATGGATCAATAAATGTCATATGATGCTCATCTGTATAAACTAAAGCTTCTTTTAAACAATCATCAAATGTATCGCCAGTTAGAACGATTTCTACATTTTCTGCACCGAAGAATTTAACTTGATTTACTTTTTGAAGAGGGGTTGTCACTGGCATAAAGATAACAGCTTTTAAATTTAATGCTTTAGCAGTATAAGCTACTCCTTGGGCATGATTACCAGCACTTGCGCAAGTAATACCTTTTGATTTAGCTTGTGTGTCTAATACTGAAATAGCGTTATAAGCACCACGCAATTTAAATGAGCGTACCCATTGCAAGTCTTCTCTTTTTAAATAAACATTACAATTATATTTTTGTGAAAGATAATGATCATATTGTAATGGTGTTTCTTTCACAACATCTTTTATACGTAAATAAGCTTCGTCTACATCAGTAGCTGTTACCGTTGTCTTTAAAACCATTTGTTATCATCCTTACATTGTTTTCTCATATTTCTCTATTAATTCTTCATATTTTAATGTAATAGCAATATCATCTAATCCATTTATAAGTTTATCTTTCCAAGTTTCATCTATATCAAAGTGGAAAGATTGATGATTTGCTGACACAGTTTGATTTGGTAAATCAACCGTTATATTATTTTGATCGGCTAGATATTTTCTAGATTGTTCATTTAAAACAATAGGTAACATTCCATTTTTTGTACAATTCATATAGAAGATATCGCTAAAACCACCAGCAATAATAATATTAAAGCCAAAATCTTTTAAAGCCCAAGCAGCATGTTCACGACTTGAACCACAACCAAAGTTGTCTCCAGTAATAAGAATTGAAGCACCTTTATATTTTGGTTTGTTTAGATTAAAATCCGGATTATCTGATCCATCAGGTAAATAACGCCATTCATCAAAAGCAAAGGGTCCAAAACCAGTTTTAGTAATTCGTTTAAGATGAACTTTTGGAATAATTTGATCTGTATCAATATTGTCGTTAAACAAAGGGACTACTTTACCTGTGTATTGGGTGATAGGTTGAATATCCATTACTTATACAACCACCTTTCTTACGTCAACGAATTTACCATTTATTGCTGCGGCTGCAGCCATAGCCGGAGAAACAAGATGTGTACGTGCACCTTTACCTTGTCGACCCTCAAAATTTCGATTACTTGTTGAGGCACAATGGACACCTTCTGGTACTTGGTCAGGATTCATTCCTAAGCACATGGAACATCCAGGTTCTCTCCATTCAAAGCCTGCTTCTTTAAATACTTTGTCTAACCCTAGAGATTCTGCTTCTTTTTTTACTGTACGTGAGCCAGGAACAACAATAGCAGTAATTTTAGGATGTACTTTTTTTCCTTTTACGATATGGCTTGCTTCTATCAAATCTGATAGGCGAGCATTAGTACATGAACCTAAAAAGACATAACCTAAATCGATATCTTCTGCTTTTTGACCAGGTTTTAGTCCCATATAGTTGTATGCACGTTCATCATTAATATTTTGAATTTCTGGGAATGGAGAACTAAAATTCACACCCATCTCTGGATTTGTGCCCCATGTCACTTGAGGTTCTAAATTGGTTACATCAAGTGTAATCACTTTGTCAAAATGAGCATCTTCATCTGAATATAGTTTCTGCCATTCTCCAATAGATTGATTAAAGTTCTGTGCATATGGTCGACCTTTGATGTATTCAAATGTAGTTTCATCCGGTTGAATAATACCGTATTTAGCTCCACCTTCAATTGCCATGTTACAAATTGTCATTCGACCCTCCATGGATAGTGATTGAATGGTTTCTCCAGTAAACTCAAGTGCATAGCCTGTTCCGAAATCTACACCATGTTGATTGATTAAATGTAAAATAATATCTTTAGCATACACACCTGGTTGTAATTTACCTGAAACTTCAATTTTAAGATTTTTAGGTTTTGTTTGCCATAATGTTTGAGTTGCAAAAACATGTTCTACTTCACTTGTTCCAATGCCAAAAGCAATAGCACCAAATGCCCCGTGAGTTGCTGTATGTGAATCACCACATACGATTGTCTTACCTGGTTGTGTTAATCCAGTTTCAGGACCTACCATATGAACGATACCTTGCTCATCTGAACCCATATCAAAAATATGTACACCAAAATCTTTGGCGTTTTTCTGTAAAGTCGTAATCTGTTTATTAGCAATTTCATCTCTAATATTAAATATATCGATTGTAGGAACATTATGATCAAGAGTTGCAAAGGTTAAATCTGGACGTCTAAGTTGTCTTTTTTGAAGTCTTAATCCTTCAAAAGCTTGAGGAGAGGTCACTTCATGTATAAGATGCAAATCTATGTATAAGAGTTGAGGTTCGCCTTCTTTACCAGTTAAGACATGTTTATTCCAAACTTTATCAAATAATGTTTGAGCCATTATTTATGTACCTCCCTTTATTGATAACTTTTTTTTAGTAACTCAAAGATGTCTGAAGTTTTATAGTGTCCTCCAAGATCTTTTGTTGTTTTACCAATTTTAATTAAATGATATACAGCATGTTCTAATTCTTCTGCTGCGACACTTTGATTTAAACTTTCTCTTAAACACATTGCTAGTGACAATACCATTCCAAATGGATTAGCAAGATTTTGATGAGCAATGTCAGGCGCTGAACCATGAATAGGTTCATAAAGTCTAGTACCGTGTTCACTAAAACTTGCCGAAGGTGATAAACCGAGTGAACCAGGTATTACTGAAGCTTCATCACTTAAAATATCACCAAAGAGATTTTCAGTAACAATGACGTCGAATTGTGAAGGATGAGTAATTAAATGCATACTACACGCATCAACGAGTAAATGATTTAATTCGATGTCCGGATAAGACTTGCTTACTTCAGTAACAGTTTTTCTCCAAAGTTTACTTGAAGCAAGGACATTCTCTTTATCTACAGAAGTTACTTTTTTACTACGAGTACGTGCTAATTCAAATGCAACTTTAGCAATACGTTCTATTTCAGCTTTAGTATAAGTGAGAGAATCTAATGCTTCAGAATGATTCATATGTCTAGGTTCACCAAAATAAATGCCACTCGTTAATTCACGAACTATAACTAAGTCTGTATGTTTAACACGCTCTTCTTTTAAAGGTGAAAATTGACTGGTACCTTCAGTCACTTTAGTAGGACGAATATTAGCAAATAAGCCTAACTTTTTACGTAACGCTAATAATCCTTGTTCTGGACGATTATTAGGATCTGTCCATTTTGGTCCTCCAACTGCTCCTAATAAAATCGCATCTGCTTCTTGACAGGCAGAGAGTGTTTCATTAGGAAGGGGAGTGCCATGTGTATCAATGGCGGCTCCTCCAAAATCATAACTTTTTAAATTATAGGTGAAATTGTATTTCTTACTTATTATTTCTAATAACTCTAAACTTCCATTTAAAATTTCAGGTCCGATGCCATCTCCGGGTAAAGCAACAATTTTATATGTCATTATTTATTACCTACTTTCTCTAAATCTTGGGCAATATATTTAGCATGAGCTTCTACATATGCTTTACAAGAAGCTTGAAGTATATCATGATCGATACCTATACCATTAACATGTTGATTTTCAATAACAAGCTCAACATGAACCTCAGCTTGTGCATCTGTACCTTCAGTAACTGAATCAATTCTATAATCGATGAGTTCACTATCCTTTTTAAAAATACGATCAACAGCATTGTAAATTGCAACAATTGATCCTGTACCAATGCTTGAATCTTGATAAATATGACCTTTTTTATCTTTAATGACAACAACAGCGCTTTGTAGACCATTTGAAACATATTGTAATTGCAAAGTTTCTACTTGATAAATTGCATTTTGTTCATGTTCAGAACCTTGAATAATCGCATGAATATCTCGGTCAGATACTGATTTTTTCTTATCTGCTACTGCTTTAAATTGTTTGAATAACTCGATTTGTTGTTTAGGTTCAATGTCATAACCTAACGTTTTAAGTTTTTCAGCAAAAGCATGTTTACCAGAAAGTTTGCCTAAAGGTAATTCGTTTTTGCTTATTCCAACAAGTTGAGGCGTCATGATTTCGTACGTTTCAGGATTTTTAAGAACACCATCTTGATGAATACCTGATTCATGACTGAAAGCATTTTGACCAACAATTGCTTTATTTCTTGGAACTCGAATGCCTGCATATCTAGAAATTAAATCTGAAGTCAATTTAGTTTGCTCTAATTTTAATTTTGTTTCAATACCATAATGATCTTTGCGAACGTATAGTGCTAATGCAATTTCTTCTAATGCAGTATTACCTGCACGTTCACCAATACCATTTACAGTACCTTCAATGCGTTTCGCGCCATTTTCAATTGCAGCTAAGCTATTTGCTACTGCCATACCCAAATCATCATGACAATGTGCACTATAAATAATTTCTTTTTCTGATTTAACATTTGTAATAAGAGATTTAAAAATGACACCATATTCACTTGGATAACTATATCCAACAGTATCTGGAATATTGATTATTGTAGCTCCTGCATCAACAGCTGTTTGAACAGATTTTATAAGGAATGCTTGATCTGTTCTTGATGCATCTTCTGGTGAGAATTGTACTACATCGAATAATGATTTAGCATAACTGACATGTTCCTTAATTGATTCTAAGACTTCTTCTTGAGTCATTTTTAGCTTATGCTCTAAATGAATAGGGGAAGTAGCAATAAATACATGAACACGTGGTTTAGCAGCACATTTTGTTGCTTCATATACAGCATCAATATCAGATTTTTTACATCTTGCTAATCCACACACTGCAGTGGTAGTTAATGCTTTAGAGATTGCTTCTACAGATTTAAAACTTCCAGTACTTGAAGCGGGGAAGCCTGCTTCAATAACATCGACTCCCCATTTTTCAAGTTGCTTAGCAATACTTAAACGTTCATCAAATGAAAAATTCACACCAGGTGTTTGCTCTCCATCTCTTAACGTTGTATCAAATATTTGAATATGGCTTTCCATTTTTAACATCTCCTTACATTTTATTTTTGAATGCTTTTAGATTTAATGAATGGCATCATTTTTCTTAGTTCACGACCCACTGCTTCAATTTCATGACCATGTTGTTGTTCACGTAATTCATAAAATTCTTTAAATCCATTTTCGTTATCTTTAACAAAGCGATTAGCGAAATTACCATTTTGAATATCTTTAAGTACTTCTTTCATATTATCTTTAACATCTGGAGTAATGACACGTGGACCAGATACGTAGTCACCAAATTCAGCAGTATTTGAAATTGAATAACGTACATTTTCCATACCGCCTTCATACATTAAATCAACGATCAGTTTCATTTCATGTAGTACTTCAAAATATGCTAATTCTTTTTGATATCCAGCTTCCACTAATGTCTCGAAACCACTTTGAATCAGTTTATGAATTCCCCCACAAAGTACAGCTTGTTCACCGAATAAGTCAGTTTCAGTTTCTTCTTTAAATGTTGTTTCAATAACACCAGCACGTGTAGCACCAATACCTTTTGCATAACTTAAAGCAATATCACGTGCATGACCTGTAGCATCTTGTTGAACGCCAAATAATGCTGGCACAGCTGAACCTTCAACAAATGTACGTCTTACTAGATGACCAGGACCTTTAGGTGCTACTAAGAAGACATCTACATCTTTAGGTGGTTCGATGACGTTAAAATGAATATTAAATCCATGTGCAAAAGCTAATGCATTACCAGCTTCTAAATTTGGAGCAATTTCATTTTTATATACATTACCTTGAATTTCATCAGGAAGTAATACCATAATAACGTCTGCTTGTTTAACTGCTTCAGCCACTGGATAAACATCTAATCCATCTTCTTTAGCTTTATTAAATGAATTACCTGGACGAATACCAACTCTTACGTCGTAACCGTTATCTTTAAGGTTTTGAGCATGTGCATGGCCTTGAGAACCGTAACCGATAATAGCGATTTTTTTACCTTGTAGTGCATCTTTTTCTACTGATTGATCATAATAAACTTTTGTCATAATACTTTCCTCCATTAGTTAAAAAATTTCAAAAATTGCGAATATTAAAAAGGTAATAATTAACTTTATGATGTTAGACATTAAATATGATAATTGATGTAAAATGCTAGCGCATCATCTAAGAATTAATCATTCACATCTTCAACATTAATAACACTGACTTGTTTTTTTAATTTAGTAATTAAAATTCGATATACATCTTCATCCTCAATATGAACTTTGATTGTCATATCAGATATGCCATCTTCACTAGCAGGTTTTACATATAATTCATTGATATTGTACTGTAATCTTACAAAAGCACTTGTGATTCGATTTAACGTACTGACTTGGTCAGCTACTTTTAATTTTAAAGTTCGGTTCATTCTAGGCCCTCCATTTCATGATTAGCTTTACCACTAGGAATCATAGGGTTTACAGGTTCCGCTGGAGAAATTCTTACTTCAATTAAAGCAGGACCTTCATAATTAAAAGCTTCATCTAATTGCGCTTTTAATTTATTAGGGTGATCGATTAAGAAGCTTTTAACACCGTAAGCTTCAGCCATTTTAATAAAATCTGGTTGATCATTGAAAACAGAATGTGAAAAACGTTGATTAAAGAATTTATCTTGCCATTGTTTTACCATTCCTAATGTACCGTTGTTAATTAAAACAATTTTTACATTTAGATGATATTCAGGTAATAACGCCATTTCTTGATTGGTCATTTGGAATCCACCATCACCTACAAAACAAATAACTGTTTTATCTGGAGCTGCGAGTTGTGCACCAATTGCTGAAGGAATACCGAATCCCATTGTTCCTAATCCACCACTTGTAACCCATTGACTATGATGTTTAAACGGATAAAATTGTGCTGACCACATTTGATGCTGACCTACATCTGTAGTGATGATGGCTTCACCATTTGTGATTTTACCAATATATTCAATCGCTTCTTGTGGACGACAAAATGTATCATTAGCTTCTTTGTATTTAAATGGATGTTTTGATTTATTATCTAAACAATGGTCTACCCATTCTTTGTATGTAGCATGACTTTGATGTTCAGTAACTAATGTTTCTAATACTTTTTTACAATCTGCAACAATACCGAGTGTTGTAGGAATCACTTTATTAATTTCTGATTCATCAATATCAATGTGTACCACTTTAGCATTTGGTGCGAATTCGTTAGGATTACTAGCCAAACGGTCATCAAATCGACTACCTAAATTAATGAGTAAGTCACATTCAGTGAGTGCCATGTTACTTGCATAAGAGCCATGCATACCGCCCATACCAAGGAAAAGGGGATTTTCATATGGAATAGCACCTAGACCTAATAAAGTTGTAACAACAGGAATTTGATGGTGAGTAACAAATTCGGTTAATAAATCATTTGATTTTGAGTGATTGATACCTGCTCCAGCTAAAACAACAGGTTGTTTTGCATGATTTAAATATTGAGAAAGTTGTTGAATATCTTCTTTATTTGGATTTTCAGTTACTTGATATGAAGGTAAATGAACTTCTTCTTCAAGTGGAGCAGAAGAAGTTAAAACGCCCATATCTTTTGGGAAATCAATAACTACAGGTCCTTTACGTCCAGTATTTGCTAAATAGAATGCCTCGTGAACAATTCTAGGAATATCATCTACATGTTTAACTTGGTAATTAGCTTTTGTAATTGGCGTCGTCATTGATAATAAATCAGCTTCTTGGAATGTATCTTTACCAATACCAGGGGTTGCCACTTGTCCGGTAAATACGACTAAGGGTAGAGAATCACAATAAGCATCAGTAATACCAGTGATAGCATTTGTAGCTCCAGGACCACTTGTTACGACGACGACACCTGGTTTGCCAGAAACACGTGCGTATCCTTCAGCGGCATGGGTAGCACCTTGTTCATGACGTGCCAGAATATGTTTAATTTTTTCATCATAAAATGTATCGTATAATGGTAAAACTGCACCACCTGGATATCCAAAAATGAAATCAACATCTTCGTGTACGAGTGCTTCTACTAATAAGTCAGAACCGCTTCGAGTTGTAAGTGTTTCAGTTTGTTTATTACTTTCCTTTGTTTTTGACATATTTATCGCTCCTTAAATTTAAATAAGATTTTCTGGGACTTGCATAATACCACCCGTATTTGCACTGGTTACTAAAGCAGTGTATCTTGCAAGATAACCTGTTTTTACTTTAGCTTTAAAAGGCTCAAGTTCTTCTTTACGTTTATACAATTCTTCTTGAGGCTGATTAACATCTAAAGTTCGATTTACTAAGTCAATAGTAATTTCATCACCATCTCTAATCAGACCAATAGGACCTCCTGAGGCTGCTTCTGGTGAAATATGACCTACAGCGATACCACGAGTAGCTCCAGAAAAACGTCCATCCGTAATTAAAGCAACATCTTTTCCTAAACCTCTTCCGACGATAGATGATGTAGGAGCTAACATTTCTGGCATACCCGGACCTCCTTTAGGTCCTTCATATCGAATGACCACTACGTGACCTTCACGAACTGTTTTATTATCAATTGCTTCTACAGCTGCATCATGTGAATCAAAGCAAATTGCTTTTCCTTTAAATACTTTGATTGAAGGATCAACACCACCAACTTTAATTACTGCACCTTTAGGAGCAATATTACCGAATAAGACGGACAATCCACCTTCTTTATCATATGGAGCATCTAAAGAATGAATAACATCGAAATTTTTAATCTCTTTACCTTGGTTATTTTCTCTTAATGTTTTACCAGTAACTGTGAGTCGATCTGGATGTAGGGTTCCTTCTTTTTTCATTAATTCATTAATGATTGCTGGACATCCGCCAGCTTCATGAACATCGTGCATAGAATAAGAAGAACTTGGTGCAATCTTAGATAAATAAGGCGTTTTTTTAGCAATTTCATTAATTCTTTCTAAGTCATATTCAATTCCAGCTTCATTAGCAATTGCTAATGTATGAAGTACAGTATTTGTTGAACCACCCATTGCCATATCTAAAGCAAATGCATCATCAATTGCTTCTTTCGTAACAATATCACGAGGTTTAATATCATTTTTTATATTTTCTACCAATTGGAATGCTGCTTGTCTAATCATTTTACGACGTTGATCGCTTACTGCTAAAGCTGTACCGTTGTAGGGAAGTGCTAATCCTAAGACTTCCATTAAACAGTTCATAGAATTTGCTGTGAACATTCCTGCACATGATCCACATGTTGGACAAGCATTTTGTTCCATATCTAAAAATTCTTCTTTAGTAATTGAACCTTCTTTAAAAGCTCCGACTGCTTCGAACATAGATGATAGAGTTAAAGCTTTTCCCTGAGCAGATAAACCAGCTTTCATTGGGCCACCTGAACAAAAGATAGCAGGGACATTTGTTCTAACAGCTGCTAATAACATGCCAGGTGTAATTTTGTCACAGTTAGGAATATAAAATACACCATCAAACCAATGAGCATTGATAACAGTTTCAGCCGCATCTGCAATAATTTCACGTGACGGTAAGGAATACCTCATACCAATATGTCCCATTGCTATTCCATCATCGACACCAATTGTATTAAATTCAAAAGGAATTGCACCTGCTTCACGAATCGCTTCTTTTGCAATATCAGCTAATTCTCTTAAATGAACATGTCCAGGAACGATATCGATATATGAATTACAAATTGCTACAAAAGGTTTATTCATGTCAGTAGGACTTTTAAGTGCTCCTGTCGCGTGTAATAGGCTTCTTGCTGGTGCTTGGTGATCACCTTTTTTTATCATGTCACTTCTCATTTATTCATTCCCCCATAAATTACTAATTATTAAAATAAAAAAACGCCCCAATAAAGTTGGGACGTTTTTAAGTCCCATTCAATGAGAAATAGGACTTAAACATTTAGTAAATTAAGCTACTAAAGTTCCAGCCCTGAAGAGTATAATAAAATAATTAAATTTTCTAGTGGTGACAGTGAATATGTAAATGATTGCATGGTATTATACTCCTTTCTTGAATGGATGATTATTTGAATAGTTAGAATTGTTTAAAAATTTGATAAATTTAATTTACACTAAACAGATATTAAAGTCAATACTCTTTTTAGAATTTTCTAACAATTTAGAAGAATGATTTATGTTTTATTAATGAGAAATTTTTAGTAAAGTTTGTTACAATTATTAAGTTAAATTTAGATGAAATAACGAAGTGTAAAATAAACATGAGGAGAGAGAACAATACATGATACCTATCAAAAATTTAGATGAGATGGAACATTTTGCTAAAATTTTAATGAAGCATGTTGGTTCAAAAGATGTCATTTTATTGAATGGAGATTTAGGTGCTGGTAAAACAACGTTGACTCAATTTATAGGTAAATATCTAGGAGTAAAGCGTAATATTAATTCTCCTACGTTTAATATCATAAAATCATACAAAGGTAAGGAGTTAAAACTTCATCATATGGATTGTTATCGCTTAGAAGATTCAGATGAAGATTTAGGATTTAATGAATACTTTGAAGATGACGCTGTTACAATAATTGAATGGAGTCAATTTATACAGGAGTTCCTTCCAGAAGAGTATTTAGTGATTAATATTACGACTATAAATGAAAGTCAACGACAAATTAATATAGCAGCAAAAGGCTATCATTATACTAAAATAAAGGAAGAGATAGACAATGAACTTACTGTTAATTGATACTTCAAATCAACCCATGTCAATTGCTTTGATGAACGATGATGAGGTTTTAGCAATAAAAACAACAAATAGTAAAAAAGATCATTCGAGCCAACTTATGCCTGGTATTCAATCCTTATTTAATGAATCGAATTTAAAAAAACAAGAATTAGATGGGATTGTTGTTGCAAAAGGACCTGGCTCTTATACAGGAGTGAGAATAGGCGTTACTGTAGCGAAAACATTAGCCTATGCTTTGAATACTAAATTATATGGTGTCTCATCGTTAAAAGCATTAGCGGCTACTATAGATACGAATGATAAAAGAATTATCGTACCAATATTTGATGCTCGTCGCCAAGCGGTATATACAGGATTATATCAATATGAAAATAATCAATTAAATACAATTGAAAAAGACCAATATATTTCTTTAGAAGCGTTGCATAAAAAACTCAATGCTTTAAATCAACCTTATGTGTTTGTAGGAGAGGACACGGAAAAATTATCTGAATTACTACATGGAGATATTGAGACTAAACTGCCTAATGCAACTGTCATGAAACACTTGATTCATCAACCTGAGAACATTCATACGTTTGTACCAAATTATATAAAATTGTCAGAGGCGGAACGTAATTGGTTAAACCAACAGAAGAACAGTTAACTATTAGAGCGATGCAAGTCGATGATGTACCAAGTGTTTTCGATATTGAGAGAGAAAGCTTCAACGATAGTTCATGGACCATTGATGCATTTTACCATGAATTAAATGAAAATAACTTCGCAAAGTACTTTGTTGTTATTTTTCAAGAAGAAATTATTGGATATTTAGGATTATGGATAGTAATTGATCAAGCTCAAATTACAACCATAGCAATCAAAGAATCATTCAGAGACTATGGATTAGGTCAGCTATTACTTAATTATGTGATGGACTATGCTAGGCATACTTGTGATGTGATGAGTTTAGAAGTGAGAATTACGAATGTGATAGCTCAACATGTATATAAAAAATTAGGGTTTCAATATGGCGGTAAAAGAAAAAATTACTATGGAGAAGGCGAGGATGCATTAGTGATGTGGGTGAATTTAAATGAATAGAGACATATTAATATTAGCGGTTGAAACAAGTTGTGACGAAACAAGTGTAAGTGTTATAAAAAATGGAAATACGATTTTATCTAATATTGTACTTAGTCAAATAGAAAGTCATAAACGTTTTGGGGGAGTAGTCCCTGAAGTTGCAAGTAGACATCATGTAGAGGGAATTACGACTACAATTGATGAAGCGTTATCTTCAGCTAATGCTACTATGGAAGATATCGATGCCGTAGCTGTTACACAAGGGCCTGGATTAATAGGGGCACTTCTAATAGGAATTAATGCAGCAAAAGCTTTAGCATTTGCCTATAATAAGCCAATCATTCCTGTTCATCATATTGCTGGACATATTTATGCTAATCATCTTGAAGAACCGTTAACCTTTCCTTTAATAGCATTAATCGTTTCGGGTGGACATACAGAACTCGTTTATATGAAATCACATTTAAATTTTGAAGTCATTGGTGAAACACGAGATGATGCTGTAGGAGAGGCTTATGATAAGGTAGCAAGAACAATTGATTTACCATATCCAGGAGGCCCAGCTATAGATGCACTTGCTTTGGAAGGAAAGGACACATACCATTTTCCTAGAGTATGGCTTGAAAAAGATAGTTATGATTTTAGCTTTAGTGGATTAAAAAGTGCAGTGATTAATAAGTTACACAATCAGCGACAAAAAAATGAAGACATAAATAAAGAAGATGTTGCTACCAGTTTCCAAGATAGTGTTGTCGATGTATTAAGTACAAAGGCTATTAATGCTTGTAAATCTTATCATGTTGAACACCTTATTGTAGCTGGCGGAGTAGCTAGTAACAAAGGATTAAGAGAACGATTAAATCATTTGTGTAAAGAAAATAACATTAAACTTTCAATACCTAATTCAAAGTTATGTACAGATAATGCTGCTATGATTGGGGCTGCTGGATATTATTACTATAAAGCTGGAGTAACTTCATCTCTAGATTTAAATGGAAAAAATAATATTGATATTGAAGATGTAACAGTTGAATAATAAAGTAAAAAGTAATTGAACTTAAAATCAAATAAGTTTCAATTACTTTTTTATTTAATTAGGTTAATGTATTGATATATGATATATGTCAATAGAGAACGTGTGTACTTATCAACAAATAGTTAATATCTTGTGGATAAAAAGGGGGTAAAGGTGTGAATATAGTTTGAATGTTGTGTAAAAGTTATGTAAATTATTATCATTCACGTTGTGGATAACTAGGATAAGTTCGTGGATAACTGATATATCAGTATTTTAGTTGTTTATAAATTTGTGAATGAAATAAATAAAAAAACTAGTAAAAATTTGATACTTTTACTAGTTTTTCTTAGATATATTAAATTTTTTCTTGCAATTCTTCCCATTCAGCCATAACATTCTCTAATTGTCGTTCGGTACTTAATTTCTGCTCAGCAAGTTCATTTGCCTTAATAGGATCATTAAAAATATCAGGCTGAGTCAATTGTTGATCAATTTGAGTAATTTGTTCTTCATATTTTTCGATTTGTTCTTCACATTGCTCAATTTGACGCTCAATTTTTCGTAATTCTCTCTTATATTGTTTTTGAGAAGCATACGTATTAGTTGTTGACGAATCAGTGTCTTCTAAATCAAGCGTTTCATCTTTATTGTGTTCCGCTTCAAATTCCTTTAACGCAGAAGCTTCTTCTGTTTTCTCAATAAAATATTGATAGTCACCTAAATATAGTTGACCACCATCTTTATTTAAATCAAATACTTTATTTGCTAGTTGATTAATAAAATATCGATCATGGGAAACAAATAAAATTGTACCTTCAAAATCTTTTAACGCTTGTTCTAACATTTCTTTAGAATCTATATCAAGATGGTTAGTAGGTTCATCGAGTATCAAAACGTTATCACGTTGTAACATAAGTAAAGCTAATTGCAAACGTGCTTTTTCGCCCCCTGATAAATCATTAATAACTTTTTTGACGTCATCTTGAACGAATAAAAATCGTCCTAAAATAGCGCGGACATCTTTTTCATTCATCATAGGATATTGATCCCAAACATAATCTAATATTGTTTTATTAGATTTGAATTCTGCTTGTTTTTGATCGTAATATCCTATGTTTAAATTAGCACCATAAGTAATTTCTCCACCTAATGCTTTTTGACGATTTGCAATTGTTTTGATAAGTGTAGTCTTTCCAACTCCATTAGGTCCAATAATAGCAATATGGTCTCCTTTTGTAACTTCAATATTAATAGGAGCAGTGATAGGGGATTGATAACCTACTTCTAGATTACGGATATGCATCACATCATTGCCAGTATTTCTATCAAATCCAAACTGGATATTAGCACTTTTAGCATCCATCATTGGCTTATCGATACGTTCCATTTTTTCTAATGTTTTTCGACGACTTTTAGCCATACCGCTTGTTGAAGCTCGAGTAATATTTTTTTCCACGAAAGTTTCAAGGCGTTTAATTTCTTCTTGTTGTTTTTCATATTCTTGCATTCTTAATTCATAGTATTTATCACGTTGAGTAATAAATTGCTCATAATTACCTACATAACGCTTCACATCTCCTAAAGCAACGTCATATATTTGAGTTACAATTTTATCTAAGAAGTATCTGTCATGACTAATAATAATGATGGCACCTTTAAAATATTTTAAATAATCTTCTAACCACTTAGTTGTTTCCAAGTCAAGATGGTTTGTAGGTTCATCTAATAGTAATAAATCGGGTTCACTTAAAAGCATCTGTGCTAAAGATAAACGTGTTTTTTGTCCGCCACTAAAATCATTAATGGGTTTATCAAATTCTTCTTCAGTAAAGTTTAAACCATGCAATACTGTTTTAATTTTACTTTCATATTGATAACCTTCAAGTTGTTCAAATTGATTAGATAATGATTCATAACGCTCCATATGTTGTTTATAATCTTCTGAATCATAACTATCAACGTGAGCGGCTAACCAATCAGTTTCATCATTAATAAGCGTTTCCATATGCTTAATATGTTCAAATGGTTTTGACATTTCTTCAATTACAGTCAGAGAAGAATCAAGTGTCATTTGTTGAGTTAAATAACCAATGCGTAAATTCTTGATTTTTGAAATATGGCCACTATCATAATCTTCAACACCTGCAATAATCTTCATTAACGTTGATTTTCCAGCGCCATTTCTTCCTACTACGCCAATACGTTCTCCAGTTTTAACTTCAAAATTAACATGATTAAATATATCTTCACCATCAAACGATTTTGAAATATCATTTAATTGTAAAAGTATCATTCAAGTTTCACCTTTCTATCTATGTAACAATCACATTTATTTAACTTTAAATTTGACATTATTATATCATTTTACAATATAAGGTATGCTTAGGAAACTAAGATATTTATTTTTGAAATAGGTTACGGTATAATATTGCAGTATATCCATAATAGGCATTATATATATTTCGCTAAAATAACTAATTGCACTCTAGTTAGTTTGAATATATAGATTAAAAAGTTCAAACAAAAGGGGGACATTGCATATGCCTCAAAATCAATCAAAAATACCTCGCGCTACATTAAAACGTTTACCTTTATATTATCGATTTGTTAATTCATTGAAAATCAAAGGTATTGATCGTGTGAGTTCTAAAACAATTAGTGAGGCTTTAGATATTGAATCAGCTACGATAAGAAGAGATTTTTCTTATTTTGGTGAGTTAGGTAAGAAAGGATATGGCTATAACGTTGAGAGTCTTTTAGAATTCTTTAAAACGGAGATTAGCGATAGTAATAATATTCATATTGCTATTGTTGGCGTAGGGAATTTAGGACGTGCATTACTTACTTACAATTTTTCAATACATGATGAAATGACAATTACAGCTGCATTTGATATTGATAAAGATATTGTTGGTACAAAAGTTGGAAAAGTGACAGTAAAGCATATTGATGATATTTCATCTGAACTTCAAAAACAAAATATTAATGTAGTGATTCTTACTACACCAGGAAGTGTGGCACAATCTGTTTCAGATCGACTTATTAAGGCTGACGTAAAAGGTATCTTAAACTTTACTCCTGCTAGAATTGATGTGCCAAATGATGTTCAAGTTCATCATATCGATTTAGGTATCGAATTACAATCACTATTATTCTTTATGAAAAACTCTTCAAATTAATATTAAATTATTTTTTAAAGCTAAAATGCATTTGCATTATAGCTTTTTTATAAATATATTAATTTAATGGAAACATTAAAAAATGGTGACGAATTAAAAATAGACTTTGATTGCACTCAAGCAACTGAAGCCATTCCAAACTGGGCAGCTGAACAAGGGTATCCTGTAACAAACTATGAACAACTTGATGATGCTTCATGGACAATCACAGTTCAAAAAGCTTAAGTTTTTCTTTATAAATGTAATGTAATATGACAAATTGTGTCATTTAATCTTACGTATTTTTGCTATTCTTAAAAACTATTAATATGATGTTTTTAAGGAAGTGGTAAAAATGAAGATGGATGACACAATTTTTTTATTTCTATGTATTTTATTAGTTTGGTTAATGACACCAGGATTGAGTTTATTTTATGGAGGCTTAGTTCAATCTAAAAATGTTTTAAATACTGTGATGCAAAGTATGGCTGCTATAATTATTGTTACGTTTACATGGGTGGTCATTGGATTTTCTTTGAGTTTTGGTCATGGAAATGATTGGATAGGTAATTTTGATTTTATTGGTTTGCAACATGTAGGATTTAATACGAATGTTCAATTTAGTCCACATATTCCGTTTGCCTTATTTATGTTATTTCAGATGATGTTTTGTACTATTGCGGTTTCCATTTTATCAGGTTCAATTGCTGAGCGAATGAGATTTATTCCTTTTACTATTTTTATATTTATATGGGTAATTATGATTTACAGTCCTGTAGCTCATTGGGTATGGGGCGGTGGTTGGATTCAACAACTTGATGCTTTAGATTATGCTGGAGGTACCGTAGTACATATTACATCGGGAGTATCAGGATTAGTATTAGCAATAATGATAGGTCACGGAAAAAAAGTAGAGAAACTACAGCCGAATAATTTACTTATTACACTTATAGGTGGTATTTTTGTTTGGATAGGATGGTACGGTTTTAATACAGGAAGTGCGTTTACTTTAAATGATATAGCAGTGATATCGTTTGTAAATACTATCATTGCTGCGAGTGGAGGAGCATTTAGTTGGTTGATTCTTGAATACTTTTCTAATAAAAAGTTAAGCTTACTTGGTTTATTATCAGGTGTACTGTCAGGACTCGTAACCATTACACCAGCAGCTGGATTTGTAAACTACTTAAGTGCATACATTATCTCTATGATTGGTGGTATAGCATGTTATTTTGTGGTCAATTCTATAAAAGAAAAATTAAGATATAATGATACACTTGATGCCTTTGGTATTCATGGTGTTGGAGGTGTGATTGGTGCAATATTGACTGGTGTATTTCAATCACATAAAGTTAATAAAGATATATTAGATGGATTAATCTATACTGGTCATTTACATACTATATGGATACAATGTATTGCAGTTATAGTAGTAGTACTTTACTCGATTATTATAACTTTTATTATTGGAAAGACATTATCAATTTTTATGTCCCTTGCTACGACTGTTGAAGAAGATAAGAAAGGTTTAGATCAACTTGTGCATGGTGAAAAGGCATATTTTTATGGAGAATTAAATAAATTACATAAAAGGTATTGATATATATTTAAAATGTTGAAGTTTCATTAGTAAAACAGTATTTGAAGATAATCACGATATGATAAAATTAATATTATGTTGATATTAATTTAGATGATTAGTCTATTAAAAAATATATCAGATATTGCAAAGTTTGCGGGAGTATTGTAAATACAATTTCCCGCTTTTTAAATCATGGATTGTAAAGTCTTAAGACTAATTACCGTTACGATATTAAATGATAAAATTAATACTAATGATTTAGGAGGCCTAATATGACTGAGTGGTCAAGAGAACAACGCTATCGTCGTATTGAAGATGTGAACAAAGATGAATTAGAAGCGTTAAAGCATCGAATAGAACAATCAAGCTATCGTCAACACTTTCATATTCAACCTGAAACAGGTTTATTAAACGATCCTAATGGATTAATGTTTTATAACGGAACATACTATGTATCTCACCAGTGGTTTCCATTGGGTGCCGTGCATGGACTGAAATATTGGTTTAATTATACTAGTAAAGATTTAGTGACATTTGAACCAAATGGTCCCATATTAAAACCTGATACGATTTATGATAGTCATGGGGTATACAGTGGAAGTGCTTTTGAATTTGAAGGAAACTTATATTATATGTATACAGGTAATCATCGAGATGAAGAATGGAAAAGATATGCGAGTCAAATGATTGCAAAAGTAAAACAAGATGGTTCAATCGAAAAATTAAATAAGCCTGTGATTGCTCATCAACCTGAAGGATATACAAGTCATTTTAGAGATCCAAAAGTATTTAAACATCATGAAGAATATTATGCAATATTAGGTGTCCAAACCCAACAAGAATTAGGACGTTTACTTTTGTACAAAATGATACATCGACAGATTGATCAATGGGAATATATTGGAGAAATTACAACCGAACTAGAAGATTTTGGCTATATGTGGGAATGTCCAGACTATTTTAGTTTAAATGGACAAGATGTAATTATTTTTAGTCCTCAAGGTATTGATGCAAAAGATGAAAAATATAGAAATATTTATCAATCTGGATATCTAATCGGTCATTTAAATTTCGATACATTAGAATTCAAACATGATACATTTATGGAACTTGATAATGGTTTTGATTTTTATGCGCCACAAACATTTATAGATGAATATGGTAAGCGTATTTTAATTGGGTGGATGGGATTACCAGATACTCAATATCCTACAGATGAAGAAGGTTGGGCACATTGTTTAACGATACCTAGAGAGTTAACAATCGAAGAAGGACGGTTACGCCAACGTCCTTTGAAAGCGTTAGAGACGTTACGTCAAAATAAAGAAACAGCATTAGGTTATGCTAACAAATATAATACAACACTTCATCCTTATGAAGGTACGCAATATGAGCTTATTATTGATATTTTAGAAAATGAAGCAACAGAAATATATTTTGAATTAAGAGCATCTAAGTTAAATTCAACATTAATTTCTTATAATACTAGGGAGCAAAAGATTACATTAGATCGATCAGAAAGTGGTGCATTACCTAGTAATGTTGAAGGTGTGACAAGATCTACATATTTAGATTCGCCATTAAAGCAATTACACATTTTTGTGGATACTTCAAGTATTGAAATTTTTTGTAATGATGGAGAGCGTGTCTTGACGTCAAGAATTTTTCCTGATGAAAATGCTACAGCAATTCGCACATCTACAGAAACAGGTCAAGTTTATTTGAAATTTACTAAATATGACTTAGGGAGAGATAAATAAATGAGAAAGTTATACGCTATTGGTGAAGCATTAATCGATTTTATTCCAAATAGAACAAATATTGAACTTAAAGATGTAACGCAATTTAGTCGACAAGTTGGCGGGGCACCTGCTAATGTGGCAAGTGTGGCTAAAAAATTAGGTAGTAGTACAGAAATGGTTACACAACTAGGTAATGACGCTTTTGGAGATATTATTGTAGAGACGTTAGAAAAAATAGGCGTTGGTACAACATATATTAAACGAACAAATACAGCTAATACTGCACTCGCTTTCGTTAGTTTAAAAGAAAATGGAGAACGAGATTTTTCTTTTTATCGTAAACCATCAGCTGACATGCTTTATCATGCTTCGAATTTAGATGAAATCAATGTTTCTAATCAAGATGTTCTACATTTTTGTTCTGTTGATTTAATTGAATGTGATATGAAAAATGCACATCTTGCTATGATTGAAAAATTTGAAGCGGCTCATGGGATGATAGTATTTGATCCAAATGTTAGATTACCACTATGGGATAGCGCAGAAGCGTGTAAAGTAACTATTCAATCATTTCTTCCCAAAGCAAATATCATTAAAATTTCAGATGAAGAAATTGAATTTGTTACTGGAATAAGTGATGAACATAAAGCGATTCAATCTTTATTTAAAGGAAATGTTGAAGTAGTTATCTATACACAAGGAGACAAAGGAGCAACAGCTTATTTAAACGATGGGACAATTATTCATCATCAAGGGTATAAAGTTGAAGCTGTTGACACTACTGGTGCTGGAGACGCGTTTATTGGTGCAGTCATTAATAGAATTTTAAATACAGAATTAACAGACATTACTTCTCTATTTAAAGGAAAAGGGGAAGAAATTTTAAAATTTAGTAATTTAGTAGCTGCAAAAGTAACTACTAAGTATGGCGCTATCGAAAGTATTCCAAGTTTAGAAGAAATTATTGAAGAACTTTAAAAAAGAGATTAAGAAACCCCTTCAGATATTAAAATGAAGGGGTTTTAATATTATATCTTTTTAACATTACGTACAGAGGCATAGCAATGCTCACCATTTCTGAAAGTTACAATTCGTTCTTTAGAATCGACTGAATCGATATTATGGCGATTTACAACAAAACTATTGTGACATCTGAAAAAACGATCATCGAGTTGTGCTAATTCTTTAAGATTTCCGTAGAATTCAATCTGACGGTTATCAAGATGCGCAATTAAACGATGGGATTTTGTAGACGATTCAAAGAACATGACATCATCATATTGTACATATATTGAATTGCTACCACGCTTTAATTCAATTGTCTCAACATTACTTTCTTTTGAAAGTAATTTTAAACGTGTATGAGCAGTTTCAATACAATCTATTATTCGCGTTTTAAGTTGATTAGGATCATCTTTAAAAATAAAATCCATTGCAGATACCTTATAGACAAATGTTAGGTAAGTGAGTTCACTATGACTTGTAACAAAGATGATATTCCCAATAGGATCATACTTTCGAATTTCACTTCCAAGTTTAATACCGTTAATATCAGCTTCTAATTGTATATCTAAAAAATAACATCCAACATCATTCATTTCTTTTGACTGTTCAATAATTTCATAAGGATCATCTGTCGCTAACGCTATTTCCATCGGTTTTTCTTCAATCATTATATAGTTATTAATAATTGAAACCATATTTTCACGTTGTTTCACATCGTCTTCACAAATGAATATTTTCATTTTTTCACATCCTTATGGCATATTATTTATAATTTCTACTTTTTGAACGAAGTAGCCATTTTCTATAGTAGTATCAAGTAACACGTTTTCAGTAGTATCAGTAATGTCTTTTAAAGTCGTTAGACCAAGTCCTCTGTTATCTCCTTTAGTTGAAAAGGAATCTTGAAATAATTCATGGATTTTCGGCATATCTTCTTTACATTTATTCATAACAATAAACATGACTGACGTTTCGACATTGATGAATGCAATTCTAATTAAGGCATCTTCTAATTCTTCTGAAGCCTCAATAGCGTTATCAATGATAATCCCAATGATACGGCTTAAATCAACTGTATTCATCTCAATATGATCAATTAACTCTGGCACTTCAATACTAATAGGTATATTTTTTTCTTGAGCTTGTAAAATTTTAGTTGTTACTAATCCTTTAATAGCACGCACTTTTAAATTATCCGTACCATTAATTTTGATTGAGTTCATTTGAAGGTTATCTTTCATAGGAACAATATTGTCATTAAAATATGTCTTTAAACCATCCATATCATTTTCTCTTATGTATTCTGACATTGTAGTAAGAATATTGACGTAATCATGTCTAAACTTACGCATTTCATTATTAATCGATTCTATTTGTAGTGTGTATTCATAATACGTTTCAATTTCTTCCAAACTTTGCTTATAACGCATTTCTCTTAATGTGTTTATCGATATTAATATAATAACAATGGCGAAAAAGAGAAGTATACTAATAAAAATTAAAGCATAACCTTTTAAAGTTGTTTCACTACTCTTAGGTATTTGAGAATACGTAGAAAGTATCATAAATGATGAAACTAATACTATAGAAATAACAAGTAAATAAGTTTTGTTAATTGCTAAATAAGATTTTTTAAGTCTTTTAAACAGAAATTTAAAAGAATAACCTAGGATAATAGAAATAAATGAAAAAAATATAGTATAAGAAATAGCAACTAAAATAGTATTACTAATATAGAATCGCAAGAAAATTGATATAAAAAAACCTATAAAGTTACTTAAAAACATTAAGATTGCACTACTTAGGACAGCTAAAATAGAATATAACTTTACTTTTAAATATAAAAATATTACACAACTAATAAGTAAAAATAATAATAGAAAACTGCCAAAAAAGTAATACAAAAAAGCAGAAGGGATTATAATCGCAAAAATGATTAAATAATCCCTTAAATTATATTTAATATCTAAAATAATTTTTGCAATTAAAAATAAAAGAAAACTTTGAAAAAAAGGCAAAGCTAAGTTTTCAAACAAATTCATAAGTCACACACTTTCTGACAAATACTATCTTTCTAAATTTGTTAACTCTTCAGGAACTTCTGATTCATCGAAATATCCATAGCATGTTGAATAAGTGGCAAGTGTACCAACAGTTTCTAAGATTAATGAGAATAGTTTAATGAATAAATCTGTAATAAATGTCATAATTAATAATCCTCCCTAGGAAAAAAGAATGGTAATAGTGTTGTACTTTCAAGTATCATACCTAATAAAATTAATTGTTTATATGGCTCTGGTACTATAA
Organism: Staphylococcus sp. HMSC068C09; assembly: GCF_001813735.1. Lineage (NCBI taxonomy): Bacteria > Bacillati > Bacillota > Bacilli > Caryophanales > Staphylococcaceae > Staphylococcus > Staphylococcus sp. HMSC068C09. The sequence goes on along the minus strand of NZ_KV813733.1, from coordinate 78,885 downwards.
TAGAAATAATGATTAAAACCACTACTAAAATAATAGACTTTATTTTTTTGCGAGGTTTTAGTCGTTCGGGTATGGGTTGTTTCTTAGTGGCAGCTGGTGCATAAATAATAATCAGTAATAATGCAATACCACTAACACTATACATGATACCCGTATTAATATGATAGTAAGCAATGAGCCATGGTAAACCAACAAATAAAATTAAATTTTGAATATGGCATAGCAAAGTAGACTTTGCATGCGCTCCGTGTGCATTGTGTCGAATTAAAAAATAACTAATGTGTGTGATTAAAGTATACAAAAATGTATGGAATATGAGCGCAGCACCATATGTCACAATTGTTTTAGCAATATTACTAACAACCACTTGCATGCCTAATCGTACTTTTAAGAATTGGATATGATCAAGGTTGTTTTTCTCTTGTAAATAAGATGCAAAGTGCTCAATTTTATCATCAATTGCTTTCAATATTGTGCCACTCTCCTTGACTATATTATACAATTTTGTGCAATTAGTCTGTAAAATAATGCTTAACTGTTAAAATTTAATACTTAACTGTAAAAGTAATTCGATAACTCATATTTTACCATATAAAAATAAACAGTTTAGTAGAAAAAGATGCAAGTTAAGAAATTTTTAATAACTTAAATGAATGTTATGTTTTAATATACTCATATCACATTAAAGTGATATAAACTTAATAATCTTAGTCTTTAAATTGTTAGTCTTTGTTTTATTCGAATAAATCTTTTTTTGATTTTGTTAGTAGTTGCGAAATTAAAAGTTGATTTATCGATGAGTTGTAAGGAATGTTTGTGTAGTTTGACTATGTATTTGTGATGATCGAGACCAATGGGTTATTCGATAATAACGATTTTCATAGTGAAATATTTCATTTATTTATTTCTTCGTGTAGTTCTATTCATTAATAAGTTATCCCAACTTATTGATGAAAAATGCATAATACTCGCTGAAGTGTTAACTCAGTAGAAAATAATTAACTTAGCTATTCTGAATAGAAGGTAATTATTTTCAATATGCAAGCTATCAAAACATTGTTATGCAATGTAATTTTTCATAATTAATAACATCCCCAAAAAATTGAAAAATAACTGTAAAACATTCCCTTAATTAAAAGTCGTGAGTCTCTCCCAAGCTCACGACTTTTTTTATTTATATAAATGAGGTTTTAAATTTCTAAAGATTGGAATAGCATCTCTTTGACGTGATACTTCTTGAATGTTGATATCAACTGAAATAGTATCTTCTTCTCTGTTTAACTCATCAAGAATATCTCCATTAGGATTGATAACCATTGAATGTCCAGCGTATTCAGTATTTCCATCATGACCTGTGCCATTACATGCGACGATGAAAATATCATTTTCTATCGCTCTAGCTTGAAGTAAGCTTCTCCAATGATTAAGGCGAGATGTTGGCCATTCGGCGACATAAAATGCGATTTGAGCACCTTCTCTAGAGGGATATCTTAGTAATTCAGGAAATCTTAAGTCATAGCATATAATTTGAGTGGCGAGCGCACCTGATGATAAAGTAAATGGTTCTGGAACTGTTTTTCCATCTTCTAAAAATTCTGGTTCATTTAGCATTGGAACTAAATGAACTTTATCATATTTGTTAATACGACGGCCTTCTTTAGAAACAGTAAAAGCAGTATTATAAACTTTATTATTTCGTTTATTTGAAACAGATCCTGCGACGATATCAACTTGATATGTTTGAGCAAGATTCGAAATGAAAGGAAAACTACGTGATAATGCTTGATCTGCTTTTTCATTTAATTTTTCTAAAGCATAGCCATTGTTCCACATTTCTGGTAACACAACAACTTCAGTATCAGCATCTAATTGAGTATTAAACCATTCTGAAATTTTTTGTTCATTTTTCTCAACATTTCCATATTCGACATAAAATTGGAATATTTGTATTTTCACTTTAACCACTCCTCAACCTGCTTAATAATTTCAATTTACTAAATTTAGCTATGAAAAGCAAAATGAAGCACATTACAATTAAGGTAAAATGACTTAATTGAAATATACTTCATTGATAAGTTTAAATTTATTATTTTTTAATAATAAATCGTTGATCAGTAGGGTGAATTTCTTTTTCACCAGCTTGTTCTTCAATATCACCAAATGGCATTTGTGCTACAAGTTTCCATGATGCTGGAATATCAAATGTTTGTGCTGTAATTTGATCAACTAGTGGATTATAGTGTTGTAACGATGCACCGATACCTTTTGAACTTAGTGCAGTCCAAATGGCGTATTGATACATAGCATTTGTTTGAACAGCCCAATTAGCAAAATTATCAGCATATGATGGCATTTGTTCTTGTAATGATTTTATCACATCTTCATCTTCAAAATATAAAATAGTTCCGTAGGCATGCTCGAAACCATTAATTCTTTGATCTGTAGGTTCAAAGTCGCGATCTGGTCCTATTACATCTTTGAGTACAGTTTTAGCGTTTTCCCAGAATTTAATATGTTGATCGTTAAGTAATAAAACAATACGTGTTGATTGTGAATTAAAAGCTGAAGGCATATATTTTACAATATGTTCAATCAATTCCTCTAATTCTTCATCACTAATAGAAATAGATGTTTTAGTTTTATAAATTGTACGTCTGTTTTCAACTTCAGTTAAAAATGGTTTTGTGTTTTCTTTATCAAATAATCCCATCAGATAATATCCTTTTTTAATATATATCCAGTATAAAATTTATACTAGAATAAGTAAATTATTATATAACAAAAAATTTCATAAATATTAATATTCTTTATCAATTTGTTTATATACATGCATGATATTTTTTTATTCTTTATACTAAAACTGTTAAAAATAAGAGGAGGTCTCAGAATGATAAAACAAAACGTTATTCGAACAAGTCTTATTTTTGCTATAAGTGCAACTATATTCAGTCACTATAGTTATGCTGAAACCTCTTCTAATATAGAGAGTGAAGACGTAGATCAGAAAGTAAACCTACAAAAAACTTCTGACACTCAGCATTCTAAAATTAAACTCAGTAATGAAAATGAAAACATAAACGAATTTAATCATACTAGCGATGAAACTAGCAACACAGAAGAATCAAAAGCAGAAGAACCACAACAAGAAAGTAACGAAACTAACAGTAAGGAAGAATCAAAAACAGAAGAATCACAACAAGAAAGCAACGAAACTAACAGTAAGGAAGAATCAAAGGCAGAAGAATCGCAAGAAGAAAGCAACGAAACTAACAGTAAGGAAGAATCAAAAACAGAAGAATCACAACAAGAAAGCAACGAAACTAACAGTAAGGAAGAATCAAAAGCAGAAGAATCACAACAAGAAAGTAACGAAACTAATAAACCTGAAGAACCAAAAACAGAGAAAGCACATGAAACGAACAAGGAAACTGATAGCATAGAAGAACCAAAAAAAGAAAAAGTTAATGATAAGAATCAACAAAAGAGTGGAATAGAACATATTCATAAAAATAACACGTCATCTTCTGAAGAAAAAAATCATAATAAATATAAAACAGCACAAAAAAGTAAAAATTATAAAAATGAGGATTCAACTATTTTTAAGCAAGAAGAACATCAAAATGTAATGTCTAAATCAATGAAGTCGAAACAAAATCAAATCATACAACCATATAACGATAATACTTCATCCAATGTTTACTCAAACACTAATTATCAAAAGGGTAAGTCTCAAAATAGTGTTTCAAAAACAATGTTTAACCAATTATTTTCACGACAACTAGTTGAAAACAATCATAATAACTTTGAACCAACACATTTAAAGCAAAATAATCTATATTTTCAAAGTGATAGAAGAAAAGAATCCACTTATCCAAATATATATCAAATAGAGTCAAGATTTTCAGAAAATATCTTAAATAGGTTTAATCAATATGCAAAAGGTGCTTATAAGTACAACCCTTATATTATTAATAAGGTTAATCATTTAGATGATAATGGTGAAAAAATAACAAATAAAGATTTTAATCATTTAATTAAGAAACAAAAATTTGATAATCAAAATCTAAATATATTACAAGAGGATTCTCAATACTTTAGATTTCAATATTTTAATCCACTTAATGCTAAAGAATATTATAAAAATTTAGATGAGCAAGTTTTATCATTAATTACAAATGACATTGGCTCTATGCCTGATTTAAAAAAGCCAAAAACAATTCATAAAGATGAAGTGGAAGAAGAACAACACAAAAAAGTCATTACTTCTTCTCATAAAAAAACAGAATCAAAATCATATATAAAAACTTTGAATATGATACTGATTCCTACTTTAATTTTAATATCTTCCACTGTAATGATAATTTATGTATATCAAAAGTTAAAAACGAAAAAAAAGTAAAAGCATCAAATGTCTAGAGCATTCGATGCTTTTATTTATTAAGATAAATTATGTGCTAGTTACACAAATGAATAATAAATTGAGTTTGTTGTTTTAAATGATTTAATGAATCGCCAAGGAAAATTTGCATTACTACAACGAAGCCATTTTGAAACATATGAATAAGTATCGGAACAGAAATTCGTTTTGTTAAAGTATAAGCTAATGAAAGTATCATCCCCATACCAAAATAAATAAGAATAAATTTAATATCATTATGCGCTAATGCAAAAAGTAAAGAACTTACGATAGAAGCAATTAAGAAGGCAATGATTCTATTTCCTTTAATTCGATCATATAGTTCACCAAAGAACACTTTTCTAAATACATATTCTTCTAAAATAGGGCCTACAACAGAAATTAATATAATAAAAATAGGGAGTTGTTTTGCTACAGCCATTATTCGTTGAGTATTTGGACTTTGTTGTGGTTGACCGAAAATCCATATGTTAATCACACCTACAATAACTTGATATAACATAACTATGAAAAAGCCAAGTACAGCCCATGGGATAATATAACGTTTTGATTCTTTATGTTCTTGCTCTAAGTTTGTAGGATTCTTAATTTTGAAATGAAGAAAGATGATTAAAATTGCTGCAAGTATAAATAAGATAACTTGAGTATACACTCCAGCCCTAGCTAAAGCCATACCTGATAAACGATTAAATATAGGCGTCTGTGCTAGAACTAAGGGTAAAAATTGTGCTAAAGCGTATATAAATAATGTTAGTATTGCCACCCAAATTCTTGCCATTTGAAACCTCCAGATTAAATATCAATAATTCTTATTTTATCGTAAAAAACTCAGATGTACAAAAGTAAGAGAATGTTTTTACTTGAAATATTGACCAAATTTGATTATTATAAAAATTAGGTTAGCACTCATTATATTAAAGTGCTAAATAGACCCTGCTAAGGAGGAACAATCATGCTTAAACCATTAGGAAACCGTGTGATTATCGAAAGAAAAGAACAAGAAGAAACAACTAAAAGTGGAATCGTTTTAACTGATAGCGCAAAAGAAAAATCTAACGAAGGTGTTGTAGTTGCGGTAGGCAGCGGACGTCTTCTTGATAATGGTGAGACAGTTGCTCCCGAAGTAAAAGAAGGTGATTCAGTAGTATTTCAAGAATATGCTGGATCAGAGATTAAACGTGGAGAAGAAACTTATTTAATTTTAAATGTAGAAGATATATTAGCAATTATAGAAAAGTAAAAATAACTATATAAAAATTGTCAAAAAAATGATTAATATTAATGGAGGTCGTATAGATGGCTAAAGATCTTAAATTTTCAGAAGATGCTCGACAAGCGATGTTACGTGGTGTGGATAAACTAGCAAACGCTGTTAAAGTAACAATTGGTCCTAAAGGTCGAAATGTTGTATTAGATAAAGAATATGTTGCACCTTTAATTACAAACGATGGTGTAACAATTGCCAAAGAAATTGAATTAGAAGATCCATATGAAAATATGGGTGCTAAATTAGTTCAAGAAGTAGCAAATAAAACAAATGAAATTGCTGGTGATGGTACTACAACTGCTACAGTATTAGCACAAGCAATGATTCAAGAAGGTTTGAAAAACGTAACAAGTGGTGCAAATCCAGTTGGTTTACGTGAAGGCATTGATAAAGCAGTCAGAGTAGCAGTTGAAGCATTACATGATATTTCTCAAAAAGTTGAAAATAAAAATGAAATCGCACAAGTAGGTGCAATTTCTGCTGCTGATGAAGAAATTGGTAAATATATTTCTGAAGCAATGGACAAAGTAGGTAATGACGGTGTTATTACAATTGAAGAATCTAATGGACTTGATACGGAACTAGAAGTTGTAGAAGGTATGCAATTTGATAGAGGTTATCAATCTCCATATATGGTAACAGATTCTGATAAAATGATTGCGGAATTAGAAAGACCATATATTTTAGTTACAGATAAGAAAATTTCATCATTCCAAGATATACTACCTTTATTAGAACAAGTTGTTCAATCAAGTCGACCAATCTTAATTGTGGCAGATGAAGTCGAAGGTGATGCATTAACAAATATTGTATTAAACCGCATGAGAGGAACATTCACTGCTGTAGCTGTTAAAGCACCTGGCTTTGGTGATCGTCGTAAAGCAATGTTAGAAGATTTAGCAATATTGACTGGCGCAACAGTGATTACAGATGATTTAGGATTAGAATTAAAAGATGCTTCTATTGATATGTTAGGTACTGCAAATAAAGTAGAAGTAACAAAAGATAATACAACTGTTGTTGATGGTGATGGAGACGATAACAGTATTGATGCACGTGTAAGTCAAATCAAAGCACAAATTGAAGAAACTGATTCAGACTTTGATAGAGAAAAATTACAAGAACGTCTTGCTAAATTAGCTGGTGGCGTAGCAGTGATAAAAGTAGGTGCTGCTTCTGAAACAGAATTAAAAGAACGTAAATTACGTATTGAAGATGCGTTAAATTCTACACGCGCTGCAGTTGAAGAAGGTATTGTTGCAGGTGGCGGTACAGCATTAGTTAATATCTATAATAAAGTTGAAAAAATAGAAGCGGAAGGCGATGTTGCGACAGGTGTTAATATTGTACTTAAAGCTTTATCAGCACCAGTACGTCAAATTGCTGAAAATGCTGGATTAGAAGGTTCAGTTATTGTTGAAAGACTTAAACATGCTGATGCAGGTGTCGGATTCAATGCTGCTACAAACGAGTGGGTGAATATGCTTGAAGAAGGTATTGTAGATCCTACTAAGGTAACACGTTCAGCTTTACAACACGCTGCAAGTGTTGCTGCAATGTTCTTAACTACTGAAGCGGTAGTTGCAAATATCCCAGAGCCTGAAAGTAATGATAATGCTGCAATGGGCGGTATGCCAGGTATGATGTAAAAACGCCTATAAATGTTGATATATCAATGTTTTGTGTTTTTACTGGTCATAATTTAGTTATAGAAATTTAGGAAATATAATAAAAAGACTGATAAGTTCATTTTGAAGTGTGCTTTGTCAAATAGACAAGTAAATAATTAAAAGATATGGTTGGTTTTGTTTTATGCAAAATCAGCCATTTTTAATGTTAGTTTTTTATATTAAAAAAATGGACATATTCTTTAATTATTTGTTTAGCTTTACTGATATCTTTAAATATAATTTAAATATTTTTTACATAAAACTTGTCGAAATTTTACATCTTTTGATTTTCAACAATTTTATTTAATATACAAATTGAAAAAAAGAAAAAGATAATAAATAAAAATGCTAAATTTAATAATCAAAATAATAATATAGATTAATATAGTGATAAAAGAATTCTTGCTTTTTATATTTATGTTGTTATTTAATTTTCTGACGGTTTTGATTATAGAGTGAATCTGTACTGAAATATTGATTAGTTAATTCAAAATGATCCAGTTAAAGGTGATGTGTGGGCTAAATAGTATGCAAATTTATTAAATGTTAATCCTAATATGAATATTGAACTAGCGTCTTCATTTGAACGTGGTGCTAGTAATGAAAAATTCAAAAAACAAGGTGGAACACTGATTTATACTACATGGAAAGATGGAATGAACCCTATTAAATACTATAGTGACTTAATAGGAAATAGAAAAGTATGAGTTTTATATTGGAGTCTATGGCAAAAAATGATTGTCTTAGATTCTTTATATATATTGGATTTATTATAAAAGTTTTTAAATATAAAAATTATATAATTTTTATGATATTTATTTTAAGTGTTTCGAAGTATAATGATATCAAAGATATAAATAAACATTGACTTTTAAAGGAGAATCAGCAATGAGGATTAATATTTTACAACATACCCCTAATGAAGGTCCTGGAGTTATCAGAGATTGGGCTACCGAGCATCACCATGAATTATATATTTATCATCCTTATTTTAATGGCGGTATCATTCCCAATGTTAAAGAAACAGATTTACTTATTATTTTAGGAGGACCCATGAGTCCTAATAATGAGGATAAATGGATTTTTGAAGAAAGAGAATTAATTCGCAATTTAATACAGCAAAATAAGCCAATATTTGGTATATGTTTTGGCGCTCAACAAATTACTAAAGCACTAGGATATACTGTAGGAAAATCTCCAGTAAAAGAAGTCGGTTGGAATAAAGTTTATCTTGAGTCATCCATCATTCCTAATATTCCAAAAGAATTGATGGCATTACATTGGCATGAAGAAACATTTTATATACCTAAAAATGCACAATTATTATTTTCAAGTCAATATTTAAAAAATCAAGGATTTATTTTGAATAATAATATTATCGGACTACAATTTCATTTTGAATCAAGTGCTCATGATATAAAAGAGATTGTCATGAATGATGCTTCATACGCGGTTGATTCCGTATTAAATCAAACGTCAGAACAGATTCTTAACCAAGAAGTACCAAAAGAGAATAAAGAAGTAATGTTTAAATTATTAGATTTTATTACAAGTCATTAAAAAATAGCGAGAGCCTTCCTAGTTAGGTCTCTCGCTATTATACTTTTATGTTATTTTAAGTCATCAATTGCTTTAGCAATAGAATCAAAAACATGTGGAATATCGTTTTTTTCAACACAACTAAAAGCAATACGAATATCTGTATCATTAAGTGCAATAATACCAATTGAGTATTTATCGATTAAATGAACACGAAGTTCTTCAGGGTTAACACCGATTACTTTAAGTGCCATAAAGTATCCAGAGTTAAAATCATATGCTTGCCAATGTTGTTTATATTTTTCATCATAAACTACTTCTTTTGTTACTTCATAACGCTCTTGTAGTGTTTTTACATTAGCTTGTATTTCTTTATCAAATTGTTCATGGTTCTCTAGTATATATTTAATTGCACTTTGAGAAGGCATTGCTCCACTTGAAATATTACTTCTAATTAATCCTTTAACTTTAGCCTCTAATACGTCTTTAGCTTTTTGATTATTTAATCCAAATGTAAGGAAGCCAACACGTAAACCCCAAGCAAAAAATTCTTTAGTTGCACCGTCAAGGCGTATCGGTAGAATGTTTTTTGAATCTAATTGAGTAATTGCAGTAAAAATAGATTGTGTATAGACATCTTCATAAAATAAACCATAGTATGCATCATCTACGACTGTAATCACCTTAGTTCCTTTTTCTGCTAAGCGTTCAATTGCTGAGACAATTGTATGAACTTCTTCTTGAGTAGGTGTATAGCCTGTTGGATTATTAGGATAATTTAAGATAATAATTGCTTTATCTTGTTTAAAATTATCTAAAGTAGATACAAGTGAATTTGTTGTATAATGTCCATCTTGATCGAAAATAGCATAAGTTTCAATATTTGCATTATGTCTTGTATTAAAAATAAGTTTATAGTTTCCCCAGTTATGTGTTGGTAATAAAATTGTATCTTCATCATTTACAAATAAGTCAGCAACTAAAGATAAACCATGTGTTAATGCATTCGTCACGATTGGACGGCTTATAGATGAAGCTTTTAAACTAGGATTTTCTTTTAACATTTTTTGTTGCCATAAATCTCTTAAAGTTTCAATTCCTTGTGGCGGAGCATATGGGAAAATCTCATCCGGAGAAAGATGATTGTAGACATCAAATAATGTGTCTGCATACATTTTTCCTTTATCATTAGTTGCCATACCAATTGTTGCATTGTATTTTGTTGATTTGGCTTCTGCAGACTGAGACAGAATACCTTTGGGATAAAACATAGATTGACCTAATCTCGATAACATGCTTAATATTTCAGGACTGTCATCGACTAGTTGATCGTTTAAATGTTGTGCTAAAGGATTCATTTTCATAACCTCGCTTTAAATTGTTATTCACATTATATATTATCTTGAATTAAACAAAATATAAAGTTTTCTAATAAAAAATAAATCAGAGAAGTGTTTTATTCACAAACGGAACATATGTTCTGTTTGTGTGTTAAAATATATATAGGTCATCATGAGATATGACACTTTACTTTGTGGAGGTGTAGTGTAATGTCGTGGTTATTAGAAGGTTTAGTCACACTTATAACAGGGAGTATGCTTATTATATTTCGAGTTTGGTTAGAAACTAAGTGGAAAAATAAATAAGATGGCCTTACACAAAAACCCCTTAACTTGATGTGGCAAGTTAAGGGGTGTGTAATGTAATTTGTGGATATAACACTATCTTAACATAGAGCATATACAATTCAATTTTAATTAAATAAATGATTAATGCATATAAAATAAAAAATTTGATATAATTATCATAATGAGGTGACTAAAAATGATGAAACACCTAACAAAAATTTTTGTAGGTTTAGCTATTGTTTTGTTTGTCATTGGATATTATCTACAAGCCACTGGACATGAAAGTCAAGGTATAAAGTTATTATTGGCTGCCATTATGTTTATGATATGTGCATTTATTAATCGTAGCAATGACAGACGTAAAAATAAAAAGTAACATATGAAAACTATGATGCAATTACCACTGTAATACTGTATCATAGTTTTTTTGTTTAACTATGTTTATAGTGTATATACAACTTATGTCTTAAGAATACTGATTTTATCTTATTTTTATTATTTCACTTTACAAATCTGTATATACTGTATATATTATTTATATACAGTTGTAAAGGGGGACATAAATGAAAGTTATTCTAAAAAACACCAGTGAACAGCCCATTTATGAACAAATTAAACAACAAATTAAAGAAAATATATTAAAAGGTTACGTTGAAGCTGGAAGTCACTTACCATCTATGAGGGAACTGGCGAAAGATTTGCAAGTCAGTTTAATTACAACAAAGCGTGCCTATGAAGATTTGGAAAAAGAAGGGTTTGTCACAACAATAAGAGGTAAAGGAACATTCGTAAAAGAACAAGACAGTTCAATTTTAAAAGAAAAACAATTTTTTGTAATTGAACATCTTGCACGTTCCATGGTAAAAGAAGCAAAAACAATTGGTATGCCTCTAAAAGAATTAAATGAAGTTTTAGCTTTAATTTACGAGGAGGAAGATGAATGAAAGCGATTGAAGTTAAACACGTAAGTTATAACACTAAAACTTTCCAAATCAAAGATCTTTCATTCAGTATTCCTCAAGGGTTTGTTACGGGCTTTATTGGGAGTAATGGTGCTGGCAAGACAACAATGATTCGATTAATGATGGATTTGCTTGAACCTAATACTGGAGAAATTAAAATCTTAGGACGACAAATGAAAGAGTCGGCAAAATGGATCAAAAATAAAATTGGTTTTGTTTACTCAGAAATGTATTTCAACCAACAATGGAATATAAAAAAACTAGAAAATATGATTTCTCCTTTCTATTCTAAGTGGGATAGTCATATATTCCATCAGTATTTAGAGCGATTCAATATACCAAGTCATCTTAAAATTAAGCATTTCTCTAGTGGAATGAAAATGAAGTTATCTTTAGCCATTGCTTTAAGTCACCACGCTGAGTTATTTATATTGGATGAACCAACAGCAGGTTTAGATCCAATTGTAAGAAATGAAGTTCTAGAAATATTGCAGCAAGAATTAATAGATGAAAATAAAACGGTTTTTATTTCGACTCATATTATTTCAGACTTAGAAAAAATAGCAGACTATCTTGTATATATAAAAACAGGCAATCTTGTACTTGAAGGCTATTGTGATGATATAAAAGAGAAATATTTTATCGTAAAAGGTGATAACAAAGATTTAGATGATGAATTAAATCAACTCCTTTTATATAAAGAAGAAAAGCATACAGGTTATGTTGGTTTTACAAAACATGGTCAAACATTTAAGGAACTATTTGGAAAACAAGTTGAAATAAAACATCCAACGATTGAAGAATTAATGATTTACCTTGAGAAAATGAAAGAAACTAATGATGTTGAAACTCAAAATAGAAACGGGTTGATGACATGAAGCAACTAATAATAAGAAATTTTAAGTTAAGACGTTGGACGCTTATCATTTATTTAGTGCTTATTGTTATTAATCCTATTTATACACTATTTTTTTCAAAAACAAGCTATGGTTTCGTTGTATATATTCCACTTGCCATTACATTAATGATTATAAGCATTTTAGATTCAGGACAATTATTTAGAGTACATAGACGGTTAGGTGGAAAAGAGGCGTATCTTTTTTATGAAAGTTTACCAATAACTAAGAAAGAATTGCTTAATGCAAATTATCTGACATGTATTATATTAACGATTTTAGGAACATTGATTATTGGATTATATAATTTTCAATCAACAAATATTCAGGTAAATGAGTTGCGTTATTCAACAGCACTTTCATTTTTAAGTGTAAATTTATTTAGCATTCCTATTGCCTTTAGTAAAAGTACAGAAAGAAAAAGAGAATATATTTCTTACACTGTTTATATTATTTTAATGGTACTTGCTATACCGATGGCAATTGCATTTATCTTTTTGACTATTAATTTATTTATCTTTCATAATGCACTTGATCCAAATGTATTTAATAAATATTTAAGTATTGGATTAGTTATTATAAGTGTGATTTGGCTAGTTATAAATTATTTTATTCAAATAGCACGTATTAATCGTCGCTAGAAAAAAGGAGGACTTTTATGAAATTAGAAAATATTACTAAAACATACGGTAATCATAATGTTTTAGACAATATAGATTTTGATTTTGGAGATAGCAAAATTGTAGGACTCATTGGTAAAAACGGTGTAGGTAAAACTACACTGATGAAAGTGATGAATGGAAATATTATTAATTACAAAGGTAAAGTTAATTTAAAAGATGATGAAAATATTGGCTATCTCATTGAACATCCAAAACTTTATGATAATAAAACGGGGCTTTATAATTTAAGACTCTTTGCTCAGGTGCTTGGTCAAGGATTTGATAAAGCCTATTCAGATAAAATTATAGATGCTTTTGGTATGCGTCCTTATATTAAGAAAAAAGTTAAAAAATATTCAATGGGTATGAAACAAAAATTAGCGATTGCCGTATCATTAATGAACAAACCAAAATATCTTATTTTGGATGAACCTACGAATGGTATGGATCCAGATGGCTCAATCGATGTTCTAGAAACGATACAATCTTTAGTAAATGAATTAAATATGAAAATTCTTATTTCAAGTCATAAATTAGAAGACATCGAATTGATTTGTGATAGAGCTGTCTTTTTAAGAGATGGACATTTCGTTCAAGATGTCAATATGAAAGATGGTAGTGCAGAAGAAAGTACCTCTATTACGTTGGACAATGATGATTTTGATCAAGCGCTAAATTATTTACAAGAACATTTTAATGTTATTCATTCTTATAAACAAAATGGAGAAATTCTTATTAAAGCAGAACGAGATTATCGAACATTGCTTAAAGCGCTCGCACATATTAATGTGTATCCTAAATATATTGAAACACGTAAAAATTCGCTTCGAGATACGTACTTTAATATTAATCAAAGAGGTGACCATTAGATGAAGAGTTTACAATTAGTTAAATATGATATATTAAGTTTTTTTAAAAGTTATTTAACATATATCGCGCTTATATGTATCTGGGGTATCATCACAGCAATGACTGTACTATTAGCAAAAAATAATGATAAAGTCGATTATTCAATGATATTACCAATGGCAAATTGGATGTTTCTATTCTTTGGTTTACTCGTTGTTATTAAAACAATTACACGTGACTACTCTCAAGGAACGATTCAACTTTATATGAATAAAGTGAAAAATAGAGTAGGTTATGTGATAGCGAAAACGATTTCGATTATTATTTTTTCGTTCATATTTACACTTATCACGTATGTTACACTTTTAGTTATTCAGACTTTTACAGATGGTAAAAATTTAAATGGAGATAAATTCCTAACGAATATTTGGTTCTATCTTATCTTCTTACTATTTTTTGGACTATTATTATTCTTAATTACTTTAATTGTCCAAAAACCAGCAGTCATTTTTACATTAGGTATCTTTTTAGTGTTTATCGTACCATTTTTACAACCATTTTTAGGCTTAATCCCTGAATGGGGCGATAATATTCAAAAATCACTCAAATATATACCTTTTAGTTACTTAACAGAAAAATCATCATCAGGTAGTATTAAATTTACGAATTGGCAATGGTTCATTTCTATTGCATCTATTGTTATTTTATTTATCGCTGATGTACTTTATGCTGCTAAACGAGACATTTAAATTAATAACTTTTTAATAAAACTGGCGACGATACGTTCAATTTTTGTCGCCAGTTTTATTTGCATTGAAAGGTACTTTAATATTTTTTGAATATAATCATAGTTATGATATATTAAAAAAAATAAGTATATAAGTGGTGGTCCTATTGCATATTCAAAATAGATGGGTTATCTCAATTTTATTTATTGTCATTTCTTTATTAGTTGTACTAGGATTGACAATTTATAAAAATGAAAAAACGGTTGATTTAAGTGATGTAGAAATTAATCATTTAAAGCTTAATGAAACGTTTGATAACTCAGAATATAGTTTAAATAAGCATGTGAAATTAGATAGGTATGTTTTTTATAATCATAATAAATATAAAAATTTAACAATAAAAGTCAAGAAAAAACATCACAAAATTAAAGGAATTATCTTAGTTAAAGATACTTTTGTTAACACAAATTTTGATGTTCATATAGGTGACCAAATCGATGCTGTTATAGATAATCTAGGTTATAACTATGACAAAGATAAGGTAGGTAAAGGTTATGATGCTTTAGTGTATCTTGATAAAGATCATCACATGAAATTATCAATTTTATATAAAGATAATATTGTTAAGCGAATTGAATTCTTTAGTCGTTGATAGTTAATAAAAATAAATTTATGTTTTAAGAAAGTATGTGAAAGAGAAATGGATAAAATTACTTTTTTGAATGAACTGGAAACGGAACTTGATGATTTACCACGTAAAGAAAAAGATAAAGTTATGAATGAATATGAAGATATCTTTTATAATCAAGAAACAAAAGGCAAGACAGATGCTCAAATATTAGATGATTTGAAAAATCCTTATACTATTGGAAAAGAAATAAAAGCTAAAGAAGCAATTTCACATGCTAAAGTTACACCTAACTTTCGTAATATTGTAAAAGCTATTATGGCATCATTAAGTTTGGGCGTTATTTCTTTCTTCTTAATTGTTATCCCAATTATAATATTCTTAATATTTCTAGCCTTTGTTTTCGTCATTTCAATTGTGCTTATTTGTTTACCTATCTTATTAATTATTATTAGTATTCTTAAAGGTACTCCTGACTCTTTAAGTAATTTTCTTTATAGTATTTCTTATGCTGGTATAGGTATATTAGTGTTCGTTGCAATAATAAAAATTGTTCAGAATTTATATAAACTTGTTTTAAAATATTTATCATGGTATATAAAAATAATTAAAGGAAGAATCCAGTGATGAAAAAATTAACAATAAGTGGATTAGTTATATTTGTTGTTTTTTTT
>NZ_KV813733.1:0-62865 GCF_001813735.1 Staphylococcus sp. HMSC068C09 | reverse complement strand
TTTTTTTTCTAGCAGCCACGTTAGTATGGTTTGTTCATGATAAAGATATCTATAAACGACTGAAATATAATGAAACGTTTCATCAATCATCTATCTCTAAATTGAATATAGATAGTTATAGTTCTGATATCACTATTACTCAAGGTTCTTCATTTAGAGTGAAATATTATGGGGACAATAGTATAAAAGTGAACACTCAAAAAGGCAGCTTAAATGTAAAAGAATCACGTTCTTCTAAAAGAGGATATAGCTTTAATCTAAACCCTTTTAAAAGAAGTAAGTTCAACATACATATAACCATTCCACCTGATAAATTAAAACAATTAAATATTGATGCTAAATTAGGAAAATTAAATATTAATAACATAGATATCAAAAAAGCTAGAATTAGAAAAGACGGAGAAAATTTAAATATCAAAGAAGCTAAACTTGATCGTATTGATTATTATAGTGATCATGGCACAATTAATATAAAAAATAGTGATATAAAAAATAGTCAATTTAAAGTAATACATTCTAATATTGTGGTTAATCATTGTACCTTGAAAAATGGATTGTTCATTACAAATGAAGGAAAGCTTGACTTTAAAAACATGCCAAGTCAAATTGATATGAAGAGCTCAAGTAAAAAAGGTAATATAAACATTGATTATAAAACCAAGCCTAAAGACACCTTGTTAAAACTACATCCAGGAATGGGTGACAATAACATTAAGAATCCTTATTTTAAAGATAGCAAAGTAGGTAATAGTTATAATATTATAGAGTGTTATAACGTTAAAGGTGATATAAATATTAAATAGGATGAAAAAGATTAGACAAAACGTTGATTAATTAAATTTTAAAACGTTTATCTAATCTTTTTTTATTAATACGTAGCAAATGTTAAATCAGTATCTAGCTTTCCAGTAAATTCTATTAAATCAAGTTCATGACCCTCTAACCATGATTGAAAGTCGATAGATAGAGGGGGTCTATTCTCACCTAATGTCATCCAAGCTTTTAAATGTTTAGGTTCATACATTGATGTATGAATCGTTCCTGACCAACTTTTAAATAACTTACTATAAATATTATATTTAGGATCATTAAAAAGTTTAAACGCAGTATATTTATCTATATCTTCTGAAGTTTGACTAATTGTGCGAGCAAGACGTTCTTTAGATTCTTTGGTATAGTTACGATTTTCATGTGTTAATATTTCAAAGTGATTAGTACAAACTTTATCATATCTAACATCAAATGAGCGTGGCGTAATTTCAACAATTGCATGATTTAAATGCTTATCCATTAAAATATAACTAAATGAACTTCTATGGGGTAACTCTTTTAGAAATTGAATTGCTTCTTTTACATCTTTACAATATTCTAAGACAAGTCGTCCTACCATATAACATACAAATCCATTTGCAGGATGCTTACGGTGCATAAAATTATATCCCATCACAAGACCTGCTTCATTCATACCATCCATACGACCAGTTACTCTAGAGGTTGGTCCTATTTGCGCGAGTCCACCATCATTTGGTTGATAAAGAAGATATCTGCCATCATATGTAGCAGGATGATAGTCATAATTACGAACCATATAATCTTTACCTTGAAAAACTGTACATCCACTTTCATTTAAATCAGTAAAACGATAGTGACCGAAATTTAAAATCATTTGTTTAGTCGGTAAATTTAATATCTCTTGCATTCCTAATAATTCTTCCCAGATTTCTGGTGCATACGTTTGGAAAATGCTATATGTTTCATTAACATCAATGTCAAAACGAGGTATACGCTTCTTCCATTCACGTTCTCTATTTTCTAGTAAGGGCGTCTGTTTTAACCACTGAGCAGTTTTGATACCTAAATCAAAATGTGATCCGCGAAAGGTCATAATATCTGACTTAACTTCTTGCATGAAAAATCCTCCTATCATTTGTTTTATTATTTATATTGAACAATAATTTATATTAAATTTAAAGTCTTATAATGTTTATTTATATATGATAGTAATTCACTGTGTAAATAAGATAAATGTCATTCATTATAAATAAAGAAAAAATATTTGATTTTTTAAAAATCTTTAATTTTAGGTTTGAAATAATATATAAAAAGGTATGTATTTAATCATAACGTTAACTATGTTAAAATGATTTAATGTAAACGTATTTATTTTAAGTACAGGGGTGAAACATAAATGTGGGATTTCATTAAAGGTTTATTTAAATTCTTATTAAGCTTTACAGCTATTACAGCACTAGTTGTTGGTGTAGTAGTAGTAGTATTTGGCTTTATTTTCAAAAAAGACTTTGAAGATATCGAAAGAAAAACAAAAGAAATCGTATCTGATATTGAAAGCAATAATGCTTAATGCAACGATGTACTATATACCAGTAATTTCATTTGAAGTTACTGGTTTTTTTTATTACTCTTAAATAAATACAATTGGCTAGTATAAATGTTAATAATATTGAATATAATGGAGGTATTAAAATGACAACCAAAGGTTATGTGGGGTCTTATACAAAAAAAGAAGGTAAGGGTATTTATATATTCGAACTTAATGAAGATAATGGAGAAATACAATCAGTAGATACAGGATATGATATCGAAGCATCGACTTATCTTGCTCAAACTGAACAATTTTTGTATGCAATTACTAAAGAGAATGAAGCATGTGGTGTGGCTGCATTTAAAAAAGACGAGAATGGACAGCTTACACTCATTAATAAATGTTTAGCTTCAGAGAATGGAACAGGGTGTTATATTTCTGTTTCTAGTGATCATAACTTCTTATTCGAAGCGGTTTATACTGCTGGAATAGCACGTATATATCAACTTAATCCAGAGACAGGCGAAGTGGTAAAATTAATTGAAGAGTTAGAACATAGTTATCCAACTGGAACACATGAGCGTCAAGATCATAATCATATTCATTTTATTAGAGAAACCCCTGACCATAAATATGTAGCTGTGACTGATTTAGGTGCAGATAAAATTGTAACATATACATTCGGAGTTGAAGGGTTTAAAGAACATGCAGTATCAAAATTCCATGCTGAAGATGGACCGCGTCATATTGAATTCCATAATAATGGGACATACGCGTATGTTGTTCATGAGTTATCTAATAGAGTAAGCGTTGTACAATATCATGATGGAAAATTTGAAGAAATTGAACGTCATTTAACGATTCCTGAAGATTTCACTGGAGAAACTAAATTAGCAGCTGTGAGACTATCTCATGATCAACAAAATCTATATATTAGTAATCGCGGACATGATAGTATAGCGATATTTACAGTAGTTGATGATGGAAAAGGAATTAACCCGATTGAAATAGTAAAAAGCGGGGGAGAATTTCCAAGAGATTTTAATATTACTGAGTCAGATGAATACCTTGTATGTGCACATCAAGAAGGAAATTACGCGCTAACAGTATTTAGACGTGATACAAATAGTGGTATGTTGATTGCTACTGACAATCAGTATACCGCACCTGAAGGTGTATTTGTTGATTTCTTGAATTCATTGTTATAGATAAAAAATATCCCTATAATGTAAACACTTGTAAAGTGAGCCATTATAGGGATTTTTTTATAAGTTTTTGAAAAATGTTCTAATATATTTGAATTTACCTTTATAAGGGGGATAGATAATACTCGAATCTAGTCGAGTAGATTTAAAAATATATGATTTCATATGACTAAATGTATCAAATGAATATTTGCCATGATATTCGCCAATTCCTGAAGCACCTACGCCACCAAAAGGTAAATTTGGGTTAGCTAAATGCATTAAAGTGTCATTGATTGCACCGCCACCAAATGACAATTCTTCTAGCACACAGTTCGTTGTATTTTCATCTTCACTAAATAAATATAAGCTTAGAGGTTTAGATTTGCTTTGAATAATATCTATCGCTTCATTAAAATCATCGTAGACGATGATGGGTAATAATGGACCAAAAATTTCTTCTTCCATAATTTTAGATTGTGGGGTAATGCCGTCTAAAATTGTAGGTTCGATATATTGTTCATTTTCATCCGTATGCCCACCAAAAATCACTTCATTACGATGTATTGCTAATAATTCAGAAAGTCGATTAAAATGTTTTGTATTAACAATACGTCCAAAATCAGGACTATTTTGAATATTTTTGCCATAGAATTCTTCAATAGATTGTTTAAATGATTGAATTAATTCATTTTTAACTTTTCTATTCACTAAAATGTAATCTGGTGCTACACAAGTTTGACCAGCATTGGTGAATTTACCAAAGCTAATACGATCACTTGCTACTTTAATATTAGCAGTTTCATCTACAATCACTGGTGATTTACCACCAAGTTCAAGTGTGACAGGAACTAAATTTTTACTTGTTGCTTCGTAAACAATTCGACCTACATTTTCGCTACCAGTAAAGAATATATAATCAAATGGAAGATTGATTAATGTTTGAGTTTCTTCAACGCCACCTTCAACGACAGCTACAAAATCGCTTGTAAATACATCCTCAATCACTTTTCGCACTACTTGTGCAACATGAGGAGTAAGTTCAGAAGGTTTAATGATGGCGTTATTACCAGCTGCTATAGCACCAATAAGAGGTTCGAATAAAAGTTGTACAGGATAATTAAAGGGACCGATAATTAATATTGTCCCATAAGGCTCAGGCTTAATATAACTCTTTGATGGAAACATAAATAGGGGTGTATCTACTTGCTTAGTTTTAGCCCAGTTTTTTAATTCTTTACGAGCTGTTTTTATACTTTTTAAAAGTATACCAATTTCAGTAGCATACGCTTCTACTGAACCTTTCCCTAAGTCTATTTTTAACGACTCTAATAATTCTGTTTCATGGTCTTTAATACTTTTACTTAATAGTTTTAATTGTTGTTTACGAAATTTGATATCTTTAGTTTGATGTGTTTTAAAAAACTGTTTACTTTCTTGAAATTGTTTTTCTATTAAATTCAATTGTAGTACCTCCTGTACAGTCAATCCCAATACCGTTATAGGTGTGATTGACTATATAATTTTAGTTAAATGTATCCAAGGTTAAAACATTTGAATGAATGATTAAAATAAATTAAAAAAAGGCTGAGAGTTAAGTAACCTACTATCTCAGCCTTATTATATATGAATTAAAATATGAATTATTTAGTTAAAATTTCAGTGATTTGAGGTACAACTTGTTTTTTACGAGAAACTACACCTGATAAGAAAGCCATACCATCATCTAATTGAACATTGAAGGCTTGACCAACTTTATCCTTTTCAGCCCCGACAACTAAAATTTTAGAATCACTGTTAATAATATCAGTGACAACTAATACAAATAAATCATATTTTTCGTTTGCACTTGTTTCTAACATTGCTTTTTCCAATTCATCTTTACGATTTAAGACTTCATCAATATCTACAGTATTGACTTGAGCAATACGAGTAACATAATCTCCCATATTAAATGATTTAGCATCCATATTTAATAACTCTTCAGCAGATTTATCAGTTGTTGAAGCACCTGCTTTCAACATTTCTAAACCATATTCATCTAAATCGACATTAGCAATGTCTTTTAATGCTTTAGCAGTATTTACATCTTCTTCAGTACATGTTGGAGATTTAAATAATAAACTATCTGAAATAATAGCTGAAATCATTAATCCAGCAATTTCAGGTTTAATCTTAAAGTTACGTTCTTTATACATTTTATAAAGAATTGTAGCAGTACAACCTACAGGTTCTGCACGATAGTATAAAGGGCCTGCTGTTTCAAAGTTCGCAATTCTATGATGATCTACGACATTCACAATATTCGCTTTAGCAATAGTTTCAGCACTTTGTTGGAATTCATTGTGGTCAACTAAGATAACGTCTTGACCTTCTAAATC
Source organism: Staphylococcus sp. HMSC068C09 (assembly GCF_001813735.1). Lineage (NCBI taxonomy): Bacteria > Bacillati > Bacillota > Bacilli > Caryophanales > Staphylococcaceae > Staphylococcus > Staphylococcus sp. HMSC068C09. The sequence continues at coordinate 56,977 of NZ_KV813733.1, read as the reverse complement.
ATCATTTAATAAAGTTGGTGCATCAACTTTAAAATGATCTAATGCATATTTTGTTTCAGCACTCACTTCACCTAAGCGATAAGGAGTTGCTTCAGAATTTCCAGTTTGTTGTTCAAAATCAGCCATGATAATAGCTGAAGATATTGCATCTGTATCCGGATTTTGATGTCCAAAAATATAAGTTTTTGCCATTGATTTATTCACCCTTAATTTTTAAATTTATCCTTATTTTAGCATGTTTTAATTGATAACTTCTACCTTTGCACCTAATGAGTTTTTAAAATGAGCTAAAGCGAACTGATGACCCTCTTCATTAAATGAGGCAACACCTTGTTCAGGGATGATAATATGATAGCCTAAATTATAAGCAGAAATTGCTGTATGGAGTACACATATATCAGTACATACACCTACAATTTCAACAGTATCAATATGTCTTTCTCTTAATAAACTATCTAAAGCAGTACCATAAAAAGAATCATAACGTCGCTTATCTAAATAATGTACAGTATCTTCATTTTTATATTTATCAAAAAATGATTTTACCTTACCATATAATTGACGACCTGAAGTGCCTTCAATGTTATGTGGTGGGAATAATTTAGTTTCAGGATGATACGGGTCTTCTTCAAAATGTAAATCCATCATGAAAAAGATATTATCATGTTGATGTTGATATTGATTGAGTCTTTCTACAATAAACTGTTCAATATCTTGGCCTGGTTTACCACAAGTTAATCGACCGTCATCAGCGATAAAATCATAAGAATAATCTACAACAATCAATGCTTTGTTAGTCATAATAAACATCCCTTTCTTAATAAATGTTTGAATACCTTAAAAAATGTATAATATTAAATTATAAATATAGTATAGCTATACACCATTATGGTTACAAATATATTTAATAACAACATAAGATAGGGGATAAAAAATATTGATCAATGCACAGGATTTTGGTTTAAAAGGAAAACATAAACGAAGAGATACTAAAGCTATACAAAAAGCACTTAATGCCGCAAGATACGGAGAACATACAGTTTATATACCATCTGGGACTTATTATATTAGTAAAGCATTAGTGATATATAATCATACCACTTTAATATTAGAAGATGATACCATCTTGCAGCGTCACTCGAGAGATGCATTGTTAAAAAATGGTAAAAAATTTGGTTTCTATCATGGATATCAAGGAAATGGGCATATTAAAATAAAAGGTGGTATATTTGATATGAACGGTTCAAAGTACCCCTATAATAATACCGCAATGTCTATAGGTCATGCTGAAGATATCGAGTTAATAGATATTACAGTACTTGATGTTGTAGGTGGACATGCACTAGATGCTTGTGGAATCAATGGTTTATATATTAAGAACTGTAAGTTTAAAGGCTTTTTTGATGTAAATGGTGATCGCTCATTTTCTGAAGCAATTCAATTAGACATTCAAGTGCCTGGGTCATTTCCTAAATTTGGTACGACTGATGGCACGATTACCAAAAATGTTGTCATTGAAGATTGCTATTTTGGAAATTCAAACCAATATAAAATGCAAGCTTGGAATAGAGCGATAGGCTCTCATGCCAGTCGTTATAATCGCTTTTACGAAAATATTCATATAAGGAATAATGTGTTTAACGGAATGAATGAATATGCATTAACTCCGTTAAAATCAAAGACAATGTTTATCTCAAATAATACCTTTATAAATTGTAATGGTGGTATTCGTTTTCTTGGAGTTAAAGATGGAAAAAATGCGGCTGATGTTTCTACAGGACAAGTTCAAAAGACTCAAGCTGGAGATAATTTGACTGTAACCGGTAATCATTTCGAAGGAGAAATGAAAAGAGATGCTATACACGTGAGAAGTTATAATAATGTAAAACATACTAATGTTTTTATTGCAGGTAATTCGTTTAATCATTCGACACAAAGATTACATTTAGAAGATATTTCTAATTTGACATTTAATCAAAGTGATAAAGTTAAAGTTAAAAAAATTAATATTGATTAGTATTTAATTTAAAAAGGTATAATTATAGATGAAAAATAAATGATACGCGCTTTATTATGATATATAATAAAGCGTTTTCTTTTATGTTATAATATCATTATTTTCTTTTATGTTATAATATCATTATATATTTTCAAAAAAGTCAGATTTCTATGAGGCTTGTTTGCAATATAATAGGTATCAAATCAACTTTGTTGAGATGATGCCATATTTCTAAAAATAGAATATATTAAGTTAAGTTTCTAATTTTAAAGGGGGAGAATTAGATGACTAAGCAATCAGGTTTTCGAAGAAATGCACAATACTTAACATTTTTTTCTAAAAAAGATCATACAAATCAATCTTATTCTATGGGGCAATTATTGGGGCTCATTTTAGGACCGTTATTGTTTGTTCTTATCTTATCATTCTTTCATCCAGTAGAACTTCCTTTCAAAGGGGTATATGTTTTAGGAATTACGGTGTGGATAGCTATTTGGTGGATTACAGAAGCGATACCAATTGCTGCAACGAGTTTTTTACCACTCATACTTTTGCCTTTAGGACATGTACTTTCGCCTGAACAAGTCTCTTCTGAATATGGTAATGATATTATCTTTTTATTTTTAGGTGGTTTTATTCTTGCAATTGCTATGGAAAGGTGGAATTTACATACACGTGTAGCTTTAACTATTATTAGATATATTGGGGCAAGCACGAGTAAAATATTATTAGGATTCATGATTGCTACAGGATTCCTATCAATGTTTGTATCAAATACAGCGGCTGTTATGATAATGATACCTATTGGTTTAGCAATTATTAAAGAAGCGAATGAGTTGAAAGATGATGACGTTAAATCAGATAGTATTTCGAAATTTGAAAAATCACTTGTTTTAGCAATTGGTTATTCTGGGACCATCGGAGGATTAGGTACACTTATTGGAACACCGCCACTCATTATACTAAAAGGACAATTTGAACAACATTTTGGACAAGAAATTAGCTTTGCTAAATGGATGATTGTTGGTATTCCTACAGTCATTATTTTAATAGCACTAGCATGGGCTTATTTAAGATTTATCGCATTTAGACATGATCTGAAGTATTTACCGGGTGGTCAAACATTGATTGAAGATAAACTCAATCGTCTTGGTAAAATGTCTTATGAAGAAAAAGTAGTTCAAGCTATTTTTATTCTTGCCAGCTTACTATGGATAACAAGAGAATTTATTTTAAAAAATTTTTCAATAACATCTGAAGTTGCAGACGGTACAATTGCAATATTTATTTCTATTTTACTTTTTATATTTCCGGCTAAAAGTAAAGAAAAGCATAAGCGAATTATTGATTGGGAAGTGGCAAAAGAATTACCATGGGGTGTACTTATATTATTTGGTGGAGGCTTAGCTTTAGCAAAAGGAATTTCAGAAAGTGGTTTAGCAAAATGGCTAGGTGAGCAACTGAAAATGTTAGATGGGGTGCATCCACTAGTAATCGTTATTGTCATTACAATATTTGTGTTATTTTTAACAGAAGTGACTTCGAATACAGCAACTGCTACAATGATTTTACCTATTCTTGCTGCGCTATCTGTAGCAGTAGGTGTACATCCATTGTTATTAATGGTACCTGCAGCTATGGCAGCAAACTGTGCTTACATGTTACCAGTAGGAACACCCCCAAATGCTATTATATTTGGATCAGGTAAGTTGAGTATTAAAGAAATGGCTAAAGTAGGAGTTTGGGTTAATTTAATTTCTGCAGTGATTATTATAGTAGTTGTTTATTTCTTAATGCCACATATTTTAGGATTTGATATTTCTGACACATTAAATTTAAAATAAAATTAAATATCTTGAAATCATATATTCATTATGTATGTTTTATCTTAATACTTTAAATAAATACATAAAAAGAGCCTGGGACATCATGAGTTCATGAGTGATCCTAGGCATTTTTAATATGATGCGGTTAGATTTTCAGAATGAGAGGATAACTTCAACACAAATATTGTCCACTCTATTTTATTGACGATGAAAAGCGCCAATAATTTTTACTGAAAAATCTAATGTTTCTAATATCGAGATAACTTTATTCAAATTATCTGATAGACCGGTATCTGCTTGTACAAAGAAACGATACATACCCAGTTGAGTTTTCAGTGGTCTTGATTCAATCCATGATAAATTAATATCAAATAATGCAAATGTAGTCAGTATACTTGCCAGTAATCCAGCTTTGTCATACTTAGGGGTAATTAATAGCATTGTGTTATTCGTTTTAGACTCAAAGTTATTATCATTTTTTATGACTAAAAAACGTGTAACATTATGCGGATAATCTTGAATATTACTCTCTATAGCAGTATATCCGTACATTTCACCACTACCCACAGGAACAATGGCAGCTACATCTGAGGAAATTTTTTCTAATCCTTGAATCGTACTGTCAACATAATCGTAAGAAAATTGATGTTTTTGAATGTATTGGCTTGTTTGACTGATGGCTGGTGCGATAGAGTATACCTTTTTTATATTTTCTACCTTTGAATCACTTGTCGCATATAAACCAAAATTAATATCTAAATGTATTTCCCCATGTGCAAAAACATGTTGTTGAGCCAGTGCATCTGCCACAATGTTTATAGTTCCTTCAATTGAATTTTCTATTGGTACAATTGCTACAGATTGAGCGTCACTATTTACTGCCTTAATGACTTCGTATAAATTAGACTTTGGTATGAAATTAAAGTTATCTTTTGAAAAATATTTTTTAGCAGCTAAATATGAAAATGTACCTTCGGGACCTAAATAATATAAATGCATGATGAATTGTCACCTCATGAATCTTGTACACTAGTGGAATGGACATTTCATCGGTATCGCTTTTTTATAATGGAAATTAGGATCTTTAATAATATTTTTGTATCCATGATGATAATTAGCAGTTAACGTTGGCGATAACGGTGGGGCTAACCATGACCATTTTCCAGTAACATCACGATGATGCTGTTCCTCTTTTTCTTCAAATAATTCAAATTGTTTAGCAGCAGTTAAGTGGTCAACAATAGAAACACCCTGTGATTTAAAAGAGTGATAAACTGCATAATTTAATTCTACTAATGTACGATCTTTATTAAATGAATTATTTTTAAGTGTACCAAATTCAAATGTTTCTGCAACTTTTTCAAGCAAATTATAGCGGTAAGTATCAGTAAAATTACGAACTGCAATTTCAGTGACCATGTACCAACCATTAAAAGGAGCAGTTGGATATGTAATTCCACCTATTTTCAAATCCATATTAGAAATAATAGGAACACCATACCATTTTAAATGTAAATCTTTCAGCTTTGGAAATTGATCATGTTCTATATCAACTTCTTTAATCAATGAAGCTGGAAATTCATGATATTTTATAGGTGAATTTGGTAATTGATAAATAAGAGGAAGCACGTCAAAGTCTGAACCTTTGCCTTTCCATCCCAAATGATTAGCTAATTGCGTTATCTCGCGTTCTGATGGATCGCCTTTATCTTCATATCCTGCGTAACGTATTAATTGATTGTTATATATTTTAGGTGCATCAGTTGAAGAAAATATAGTGATATATGGTTTGATTTTACCGCCATTTGTTGCTTTGCTTAAATGATTATGAAGCGCATCTAAGAAATGTTGTTCTGTATAAATATCTCGTGCATCCACAACGTTTAATGATTCCCAAAATAAGCGGCCGACACATCGATTGGAATTACGCCATGCCATTTTAGCACCATAATTTAGTTCTTCATAAGTATGTGTATAAGTACCTGTTTGATTGATTTCTTTCTCTATCTCAGTGATACGTTTAGAAATAATATGATTTGAGTAATTTAATTCACCATACATAGTTTGGATAAAATTTTTAGCTTCTTCTAATAGCATATAAACACCTCAATAGTATTATAAGCGAGTAACTGATATAACACATACAATAAATACTTATGTCATGAATTTGTCGAATTAAAAAAATTTAATTTTTAAATTAAAGACTATTATCGAAAATACTCACTATTACTGAATTGTGATAAAATATACAAAAAGGTTGTTAGGAGAGATGAGGATGTATCGTTACGAAGATGATAGTTTAATGTTACATAATGACTTATATCAAATAAATATGGCAGAAAGTTACTGGAATGACGGTATTCATGAAAGAAATGCAGTGTTTGATTTGTATTTCAGAAATATGCCATTTGGAAGTGGATATGCTGTTTTTAATGGGTTAAAAAGGATGATTCAATTTATAGAAAACTTCCATTTTAGTGATTCTGATATCGAATATTTACAATCAATAGGATATAAAAATGATTTTTTAAAATATCTTAAAAATTTGAAATTTACAGGGAATATTCGCGCGATGCAAGAAGGGGAATTGTGTTTTGGGAATGAACCATTATTACGAGTAGAAGCGCCATTAATTCAAGCTCAACTTATTGAAACGATTTTACTTAATATTGTAAATTTTCATACGCTTATTACAACGAAAGCTAGTAGAATTCGTCAAGTTGCACCACAAGATACGTTAATGGAATTTGGTACACGACGTGCACAAGAAATTGATGCCGCAGTTTGGGGAGCGCGTGCAGCATATATTGGTGGGTTTGATTCAACAAGTAATGTCCGAGCAGGCAAATTATTTGATATTCCAGTTTCCGGAACTCATGCTCATGCACTCGTTCAAACATATGGTGATGAGTATAAAGCATTTAAGATTTATGCAGAACGACATAAAAATTGTGTGTTTTTAGTAGATACGTTCCACACTTTAAAATCAGGGGTACCAACTGCAATTAAAGTTGCAAAAGAATTAGGAGATTCCATTAATTTTATAGGTATAAGATTAGATTCTGGTGACATTGCATATTTATCGAAAAAAGCTCGTCGTATGCTTGATGATGCAGGCTTTAAAGACGCAAAAATCATTGCTTCAAATGATTTAGATGAGCAAACAATTACCAGTTTAAAGGCACAGGGTGCAAAAGTAGATTCTTGGGGTGTAGGGACTAAATTGATCACGGGTTATGATCAACCAGCCTTAGGAGCAGTTTATAAGCTTGTCGCTGTTGAAAATAATGAAGGTGAATATGTAGATCGTATCAAGCTATCAAATAATGCGGAAAAAGTTACTACGCCTGGTAAGAAAAAAGTATATCGTATTATTAATACTAAAACTGGCAAGGCTGAAGGTGACTATATCACGCTTGAACATGAAAATCCTAATAAAGAAAAACCATTAAAGATGTTCCATCCAGTTCATACTTATAAAATGAAACATGTTAAGCATTTTGAAGCGGTTGATTTACATCATTCAATTTTCGAAAATGGTAAGTTAGTTTATGACTTACCAAGTGAAAAAGAAACTCAAGATTATTTAAAACAATCATTATCACAATTGTGGGAAGAAAATAAACGTTATTTAAATCCACAAGAATATCCAGTAGATTTAAGCACAAGTTGTTGGAATAATAAACAAAAGCGCATTCTTGAAGTGACAGAACATGTTAAGGAAATGGAGGAAGACAATGACTAATTTACAAGATATCGTAGTAAAAGAAATGAAAGTAAAGAAACATATTGATAGTCAACAAGAAATTCGTGAGATTATCCAATTCATTAAAAATTATGTTCAATCACATACATTTATTAAGTCATTAGTACTTGGTATATCTGGTGGTCAAGATTCTACACTCACTGGTAAATTAGCGCAATTAGCAGTTGAAGAACTCCGTAAAGAAGGAAGAGAATGCCAATTTATAGCAGTTAAACTTCCCTATGGTAAACAAAAGGATGCTGATGAAGTAGAAGATGCACTTCATTTTATTCAACCTGATGAAGTGATTACAGTTAATATTAAACCGGCAGTAGATCAAAGTGTAGCATCATTGAAAGAAGCGGGTATTGAACTTACAGACTTCCAAAGAGGAAATGAAAAAGCAAGAGAGCGCATGAAAGTACAATTTTCTATTGCTTCAAATCGTAGTGGTATTGTTATAGGAACGGACCATTCAGCTGAAAATATCACAGGTTTTTATACTAAATACGGTGATGGTGCTGCTGATATTGCACCTATTTTTGGACTGGATAAACGCCAAGGTAGACAGCTTTTGGAATATTTAGAAGCGCCATCACATTTATATGAAAAAGTGCCTACTGCTGATTTAGAAGATGATAAACCTCAATTACCTGATGAGGAAGCATTAGGGGTAACTTATAATCAAATTGATGACTACTTAGAGGGCAAAGAAGTACCAAGTGATGCAAAAACAACGATAGAGAATCATTATGTTAAAAATGCACATAAAAGAGAATTGGCATATACTCGCTATACTTGGCCTAAACATTCACATGCAAAAGAATAAATGAATACGTTAATAATTAAATGATTTAATTACTATTAGTTTTTAGTGACAAAATTATTTGTGACTGATAAAATTATTTCGAATTTTAGTTAAATGAAATGAGGAATAATATGTCAGTAATAACGTCAAATCCATGGATAATGGTATTAGCGATATTCATCATTAACGTTTTTTATGTTACATTTCTTACAATGCGCACAATTTTAACGTTAAAAGGATATCGTTATATGGCAGCAGTAGTAAGTTTTTTTGAAGTTTTAATATATGTTGTTGGATTAGGGCTAGTGATGTCTAGTTTAGATCAAATTCAAAATATTATTGCATATGCCTTTGGATTCTCAATAGGTATCATTGTTGGAATGAAAATTGAAGAAAAGCTTGCGTTAGGCTATACAGTTGTAAACGTAACATCTTCAGAATATGAGCTCGATTTACCTAAAGAGTTACGAAATTTAGGTTATGGTGTTACTCACTATGAAGCACATGGTAGAGATGGAAGTCGAATGGTAATGCAAATTTTAACACCTAGACGTTATGAACGAAAATTAATGGAAACTGTTCGTAGTTTAGATGAAAAAGCATTTATCATTGCGTATGAACCTAGAGCCATTCACGGTGGATTCTGGACTAAAGGTGTTCGAACTAAGAAAGTAAAAGCATATGAAGTAGAAGAAATAGAAAGTGTTGTGGAACATAGTGAAGTTCAAGGTAAATGAAAATGAAACTATTTCAGATTGTATTGCACGTATGAGAAAAGAAGGATACATGCCAGTCAGACGTATTGAAAAACCTGTGTACTTTGAAGATAAACAAGGAAATATAAAGATATTACGACAAGATATTCAATTTGTTGGTAAGAAAATCGAAAACGACATTTAATAACTGCTCATATATAGGTCTTTGACACTTTAGAAGTCAGAGACCTTTTAATATTTTTATAAAGTTCGTAAACCTATATTCAATTAGAATAAAAAATCTTTATACTTTTAGTATAGAATCTGTTAAACTATAAATATAGAGTTAAATACGAACTATTTTACTTAAAATCGATTTAATGTACAGCTTTTTATAAAAATAATTACATAAGATAGGAGTTTAATAATGATTGAACGTTATTCAAGAGAAGAAATGTCTAGTATTTGGACAGACCAAAATAGATATGAAGCATGGTTAGAAGTTGAGATTCTTGCTTGTGAAGCCTGGAGCGAATTAGGGTATATTCCTAAGGACGACGTAAAAAAAATTCGTGAAAATGCTAAAGTTGATGTCAATCGTGCAAAAGAAATTGAACAAGAAACACGTCATGATGTAGTAGCATTTACAAGACAAGTATCTGAAACACTTGGAGAAGAACGTAAATGGGTTCATTATGGATTAACTTCTACAGATGTTGTAGATACTGCATTAAGTTATGTAATTAAACAAGCTAATGAAATTATTGAAAAAGATATTGAACGCTTTATTAAAGTACTTGAAGAAAAAGCTAAAAAATACAAATATACATTAATGATGGGTCGTACACACGGTGTTCATGCTGAGCCAACTACTTTTGGCGTAAAAATGGCATTATGGTATACAGAAATGAAACGTAATTTAAAACGTTTTAAAGAGGTACGTAAAGAAATTGAAGTTGGGAAAATGAGTGGTGCAGTAGGAACATTTGCCAATATCCCTCCTGAAATTGAAAGTTACGTTTGTAAACATCTCGGAATTGACACAGCCCCTGTATCAACTCAAACACTTCAACGTGATCGTCATGCTTATTACATTGCAACTTTAGCGTTAATTGCGACATCATTAGAAAAATTTGCTGTAGAAGTTCGTAATTTACAAAAAACTGAAACGAGAGAAGTTGAAGAAGCATTTGCAAAAGGTCAAAAAGGATCATCAGCAATGCCGCATAAACGTAATCCAATCGGTTCAGAAAATATTACAGGTATTTCAAGAGTGATTCGTGGTTATATTACGACTGCTTATGAAAATGTCCCATTATGGCATGAACGAGACATTTCTCATTCTTCTGCAGAGCGAATTATGTTACCAGATGTAACAATTGTATTAGATTATGCTTTAAATAGATTTACTAATATTATCGACCGTTTAACAGTATTTGAAGATAATATGAGAAATAATATCAATAAAACATTTGGTCTTATTTTCTCACAACGCGTTTTACTTGCATTGATTAATAAAGGTATGGTTCGTGAAGAAGCATACGATAAAGTACAACCTAAAGCAATGAAATCTTGGGAAACTAAAACACCTTTCCGTGAACTTATAGAACAAGATTCAACCATTACAAATGTTTTATCTAAAGAAGAATTAGACGAGTGTTTTGATCCAAAACATCATTTGAACCAAGTTGATACCATTTTTAAACGTGCTAATTTAGAATAGTTTACTAATATAGTTTTAGTATTTTCAATTGAAATAACTACACTTTAATTAATTAATGCGTTAAAATATAGTTATATTTAATTTGAAAATAGGGGTTGCTTGAGATGCAAATTGAAAAATTAAGAGGAGAAGCATTGGATGAATTATTTGATGCTATCTTAACACTTAAAGATAGAGAAGAATGTTATCAATTCTTTGATGATTTATGTACAGTCAATGAAATTCAATCTTTATCTCAAAGACTTCAAGTTGCTAAAATGATAAAGCAAGGTTTTACTTATGCAACTATAGAAAAGAAATCTGGTGCATCAACAGCTACGATATCTAGAGTTAAACGCTCACTGCAATGGGGTAATGATGCGTATACAATGATTTTAGATAGATTAAATGTTGAAACAAAAGAATAAATAAAGAGAGACAATTGCTTAGCTAAAAATAGCAATTGTCTCTTTTTTGTGAATATAATTTTTACAATTTATACTAGTATAAACTTAGTGTATTGATTTAGAATTGCAAAGGTAAAAATGCTATAATTTAGTGTATGTTAAAAGAAGGAGTTATGGATAATGTATGACATTAGAAAGTGGCAGCATGTATTTAAACTTGATCCTGCCAAAGAGATTAGCGACGAAAATTTAGAAGCCTTATGTATGTCAGATACTGATGCCATCATGATTGGTGGGACAGACGATGTAACTGAAGATAATGTCATTCATCTTATGAGTAGAGTTAGAAGATATCCATTACCTTTAGTACTAGAGGTTTCAAATTTAGATAGCGTAATGCCTGGCTTTGACTTTTATTTTATACCTTCAATATTAAATAGTAATGATGTGACGTATCATAATGGTTTGCTTCATAAAGCATTAAAACAATATGGTCATATGATTAATTTTGAAGAAGTGATGCTTGAAGGGTATGTCGTTCTTAATCCAGATAGTAAAGTAGCCAAACTGACACAATCAAATACTCAGTTAGATGTTGAAGATATTGAAGCTTATGCTCAACTCGTTGAAGAAATGTATAAGTTGCCAATTTTGTATTTAGAATATAGTGGTACATATGGAGATAAAGATATTGTAAAAGCCGCTTCCCAAATGTTAACCCATACACAATTATTTTATGGTGGCGGTATTAGTTCTTTAACTGAAGCTAAAGAAATGAAAAACTATGCCGATACAATTATTGTAGGTAATATTATATACTCAGATATTAAAAAAGCTTTAAAAACTGTAAAAATAAAGAAGGAGTCGAAATAATGAATGCTCTAGTAAGTAATATGAATAAAGAACAAAGTGAAGCAGTTAGAACGACAGAAGGTCCTCTGCTTATCATGGCTGGCGCAGGTTCAGGTAAAACAAGGGTGTTAACACATCGCATAGCCTACTTATTAGATGAAAAAGATGTGTCTCCGTATAACATTTTAGCTATTACCTTTACTAATAAAGCTGCAAAAGAAATGAAAGAGCGTGTGGAACACTTGGTTGGTGAAGAAGCTCAAGTGATTTGGATGTCAACGTTCCATTCAATGTGTGTAAAGATTTTAAGAAGAGATGCAGATCGTATTGGAATTGAACGCAACTTTACCATTATTGATCCAACTGATCAAAAATCTGTAATTAAAGATGTACTTAAAAATGAAAATATTGATAGTAAACGTTTTGAACCGAGAATGTTTATTGGTGCCATCAGTAATTTAAAAAATGAATTGAAAACGCCCGAAGATGCGATGAAAGAAGCAAATGATTTTCATTCACAAATGGTTGCAACAGTATATAGTGGATATCAACGTCAACTGTCTAGAAATGAAGCATTGGATTTTGATGATTTAATCATGAAAACGATTCGTTTATTTGAACGTGTACCAGATGCATTAGAATACTATCAAAATAAATTTCAATACATCCATGTAGATGAGTATCAAGATACAAATAAAGCACAATATACACTTGTTAAATTACTTGCAAGTAAATTTAAAAATTTATGTGTTGTAGGTGATTCTGATCAATCAATATATGGATGGCGTGGTGCAGATATTCAAAATATATTATCTTTCGAGGAAGACTATCCTGAAGCAAAGACCATTTTCCTAGAACAAAATTATCGATCAACAAAAACCATTTTAACAGCTGCAAATGAAGTGATTAAACATAATACTGAACGGAAGCCTAAAGGGTTATGGACTGCAAATAATGGTGGAGAAAAGATTAAATATTATGAAGCGATGACTGAACGTGACGAAGCAGAATATGTAGTTCGTGAAATTATTAAACATCGTAAGTCTGGAAAAGACTATAATGATATGGCAATTTTGTATCGAACAAATGCACAATCACGTGTGTTAGAAGAAACATTTATGAAATCAAATATTCCTTATACGATGGTTGGAGGCCAAAAGTTCTATGATCGTAAAGAAATCAAAGATCTATTAAGTTATTTAAGAATAGTAGCAAATAGTAATGATGATATTAGTCTTCAAAGAATTATTAATGTTCCTAAAAGAGGGATAGGACCATCATCAGTTGATAAAATTCAACGATATGCACTAGATAACAATATTAGTATGTTTGATGCATTAGGAGAAGTGGATTTTATAGGGCTCTCTAAAAAAGTAACTCAAGAATGTATACAATTTTATGAAATGGTTCAAAACTTAATTAAAGAACAAGAATTTTTAGAAATTAGTGAGATTGTTGAGGAAATACTTGGAAAATCAGGATATCGTCAAATGTTAGAACATGAACAAACAATTGAATCACGTAGTCGTCTTGAAAATATTGATGAATTTATGTCTGTACCTAAAGACTATGAAAAAGATACACCTTTAGAAGAACAATCATTGATTAACTTTTTAACTGATTTATCACTTGTCGCAGATATTGATGAAGCACAAATTGATAGTGGTGTAACGTTAATGACCATGCATTCTGCAAAGGGATTAGAGTTCCCAATTGTATTCTTAATGGGTATGGAAGAATCACTTTTCCCTCATATTAGAGCAATTAAAAGTGATGACGAACATGAGATGGAAGAAGAAAGACGAATTTGTTATGTAGCCATCACACGTGCAGAAGAAGTGTTATATATTACACATGCAACTTCTCGTATGTTATTTGGACGTTCACAAGCAAATCTACCATCACGCTTCTTAAAAGAAATTCCTGAAGAATTATTAGAAACACCAGCAAAATCAAAACGACAAACAATCACTTCTAAGTCAACTACATCGTCAAAACGTGGTTTTAGTAAACGTACGACTTCTACTAAAAAACAAGTATCTGCTTCAGATTGGAAGGTAGGAGATAAAGTGACACATAAATCATGGGGCGAAGGTATGGTGAGTAATGTAAGTGAAAAAAATGGCTCTGTTGAATTAGATATTATATTTAAATCTGAAGGTCCTAAGCGTTTATTAGCTCAATTTGCGCCTATCGAAAAAAAGGAGGATTAGTAAATGGATAACATTCAAAATCGTGTCAATGAACTGCATGATTTATTAAATCAATATAGTTACGAATATTATATAAAAGATAATCCTTCTGTACCTGATAGTGAATATGACAAATTATTACGTGAATTAATTGACATTGAAAATGCACATCCTGAACTAAAAACTGACGATTCTCCAACAGTTAGGGTTGGTGGAGAAGCTCAATCATCATTTGAAAAAGTAAATCACGAAACACCTATGCTTAGTTTAGGTAATGCTTTTAATGAAGAAGAACTAAGACGTTTTGATGAACGTATTCGAGAACATATTGGTAAAGTGGAATATATGTGTGAGCTAAAAATTGATGGTTTAGCAGTTTCTTTAAAGTATGAAGATGGACGATTTGTGCAGGGATTAACGCGAGGAGATGGTACCACAGGAGAAGATATTACAGAAAATCTACGTACTATTCATGCGATTCCTCTTAAAATTAAAGAACCTTTAAATGTCGAAGTTCGTGGAGAAGCATATATGCCACGTCGTTCCTTTATGAGATTGAATGATGAGAGAGAAAAAAATGAAGAACAACCATTTGCTAATCCACGTAATGCAGCAGCAGGTTCTTTAAGACAATTAGATCCTAAATTAGCTGCTAAACGTAAACTAAGTGTCTTTTTATATAGTGTAAATGATTTTACAGATTTTAACGCTACTACTCAAAGTGATGCATTAGATGAATTAGATCGTTTAGGTTTTAAAACTAATCATGAACGTGCACGCGTAGAAGATATAGAGGGTGTACTAGAATATATTAAAAAGTGGACTAAACAACGTGAACAGTTATCTTATGATATTGATGGAATTGTTATTAAAGTGAATGATCTTGATCAACAAGACGAAATGGGATTTACTCAAAAATCTCCACGTTGGGCAATAGCTTATAAGTTTCCAGCCGAAGAAGTTGTCACAGAACTTAAAGATATTGAATTAAGTATAGGACGTACTGGCGTCGTTACACCGACAGCCATTTTAGAACCTATTCGTGTTGCGGGTACTACAGTTTCAAGAGCATCGCTTCATAATGAAGATTTAATTAAAGAACGTGATATTAGAATCGGTGATAGCGTTATAGTGAAAAAAGCTGGAGATATTATTCCTGAAGTCGTAAGAAGTATTATTGACCGTCGTCCAAATGATGCAAAACCATACCGTATGCCAACGCATTGTCCAAGTTGTGGTCATGAATTAGTGCGTATTGAAGGAGAGGTTGCGCTTAGATGTATCAATCCAAAATGCCAAGCTCAACTTGTGGAAGGATTGATTCATTTTGTTTCTCGACAAGCGATGAATATAGACGGACTAGGAAATAAAATTATTCAGCAACTGTATCATCATCAACTTATTAAAGATGTAGGTGATATTTTCTATTTAACTAAAGAAGATTTATTGCCTTTAGAACGAATGGGTACAAAAAAAGTAGAAAACTTATTAAGCGCTATTGAACATGCAAAACAAAATTCTTTAGAACATTTATTATTTGGTTTAGGTATACGACATCTTGGCGCCAAAGCAAGTCAAATTTTAGCAGAGAAATTTGAAACCATGGATCGTTTACTTAAAGTAACAGAAGAAGAACTGATAGCGATTCATGATATTGGAGATAAATTAGCACAATCTGTAGTAACGTATCTAGATAATGAGGATATTAAAGCACTTATTGAAAAATTAAAAGATAAAAATGTCAACATGACATATAAAGGTGTTAAATCCTCTGAAATTGAAGGACATCCAGAATTTCAAAATAAGACTATTGTTCTTACTGGAAAATTACAACAAATGACACGTAAAGAAGCAACAACATGGTTAGAAATGCAAGGTGCTAAAGTAACAAGTAGTGTAACTAAAAGTACAGATTTAGTAATAGCTGGTGAAGATGCTGGCTCAAAATTGTCTAAAGCTGAACAATTTGGTACAGAAATATGGTCCGAATCACAATTTATTGAAAAACAAAATGAAATATCAGAATAGAGGAGAACGTAATGAAGCGGTTATTATTATTAGTTATAACGTCGCTTATGATATTGACAGCGTGTGGCAATGGGAATGATAAAAATAGTCAGTCAAATAATAAGCAACAAGAACAAAATTCAAATAATGTAAAAACAGTTGCCACTGATCAAGAAGTTCAAGGAGATAATTATCGTACAATCTTACCATTTAAAGAAAGCCAAGCTCGTGGAGTATTACAAGATAATATGGCTAATAGCTATAACGGTGAAGATTTCGAAAATGGTTTATTACATCTAAGTAAGTCTGTATTTCCAACTGATAATTTTTTATATCAAGATGGGCAGTATTTAGACAAAAATACAGTTAACGCATATTTAAATCCCAAGTATTCTAAAGACGAAATTGATAATATGAGTGAAAGTGAAAAGGAATCAAAAAAAGCTACTGAAAATTTAGGTCTTAATCCATCACATGATGGAGAAACTAAACCAGAAAAAATAGCAGAAAGTTCTCCTGCTTATTTATCTAATATCTTAGAACAAGATTTTTATGATACAAATGATACAAAAGGAAAAACAATTAAAGGCATAACAATTGGTCTTGCTATGAATAGTGTCTATTATTATCAAAAAGAAAAAGATGGAGAAACATATAGCAAATCGCTAGATAATAAAGAAATTGAAAAACAAGGTAAAGCAATGGCTCAAGAGTTACTTACACGCCTTAGAGCAAATAAAGATTTGAAAAATATTCCAATTCACTTTGCAATATATGTTCAATCGAGTCAAGATGCAATTACGCCAGGACACTTTATTGCTAATACTACTGTTGATGACAAACAAACTAAAATTAATAAATGGAATAAAATTGATGAGATTTCAGCACTTTTACCTTCAACAGAAGCAGAAAAATATGACAAAAATCTAAATAATAATTTTAAGCAATTTAATGATGATCTTCAATCTTATTTCTCTAATTTTACTCAAGCAATTGGAAAAGTGAAATTTGTAGATAAGAAACCTAATAAACTAGTGATTGATTTGCCAATCGATTACTATGGTCAAGCTGAAACAATAGGAATTACACAATATGTAACAGAACAAGCTAAGAAATATTTTGATAATATAGATAGTTACGAAATTCGTATAAAAGATGGTAACAATTCAAGAGCACTTATTAGTAAAACAAAAGATGACAAAGACCCACAAGTCCATATTTATAGTAATTAATCAAAAAGAGGTTGTGACACGTCGTGTCACAGCCTCTTTTTGATATTCAATAAATTAATTTATTTTTCGCGAACAATGGTTTTAACTTGATTTAACTGTTGTTCAATAGAATAGTTTGATTTATAGGTGAAGATGCTAACAAGGTATGTAACGATTACACTACTAATAAAACCAGGTATAATTTCATACATACCAAATAGTTCATTAATATTAGCAAGTGGTTTAACCCAGACAATCCAAATAATGACTACGAGAGCTCCAGCAATCATACCACTTATCGCACCCGCACGTGTTAGTTTTTTCCAATATAAAGAAAAAAGAACAAGTGGACTAAACGCTGCACCAAAACCAGCCCAAGCATTTCCGACTAGGTTTAATATAGTGTCATTAGGAGACCAAGCAATAGCAAGAGCTACAATGGCCACAGCTAACACAGATAATCTGCCTACAAGTACAAATTCTTTTTGATGTGACTGAGCATGTTCTTCACCGCGAATGAGCTTATAGAAATCTTCTGTAAGTGAGCTTGAAGTCACTAATAATTGTGAAGAAATTGTACTCATAATAGCAGCTAGAATGGCAGCAAGTAAGAATCCACCTACTAAAGGATGGAAAAGAACTTGGCTCATTATAATAAATAATGTTTCTGGATCGTCCATTTTAATATGATTTTTCGAAATAAAAGCAATTCCAGTTAACCCTACACCCACAGCTCCAAGTAAACCTACAATCATCCAACTTATTCCTAAGCGTCGTGCTTTAGGTAAAAGTTTGTGAGATTTAATAGACATAAATCGTACAATAATATGAGGCTGACCAAAATAACCTAATCCCCATGCAAATAATGAAATCATACCTAAAAAAGTAGTGCCTCTAAATAAATCCATATTAGTTGGTTTCATTTCAGCTACTTGATGGAATGTATCCCATCCACTAAGTTGTATCAAAGCAACTATTGGTACCATTACCATTGCGATAAGCATGATAACCCCTTGGAAAAAGTCAGTAATAGAAACAGCTAAATATCCTCCGAAAAAGGTATATAAAATGACAATAATTGCGACTGAAATAAGTCCCCAATGATAATTTAATCCAAATGCGCTTTCGAATAATTTACCTCCAGAAACGAAGCCAGAGTGCGTATATAAAGTGAAAAAAATAACAATAATAAGACCAGAAATAATTTTAATGATATTATGTTTATCATTAAGACGATTTTTGAAAAAATCAGGGAGCGTAATTGCATCTCCAGCAACTTCTGTATATACTCTAAGCCTTGGTGCAACAACTAGATAGTTAACATAGGCACCAATAGTTAAACCAATCGTAATCCATATTGCCGATAAACCTGTGCTATAAACTGACCCTGGAAGTCCCATAATCATCCAACCACTCATATCTGAAGCACCGGCTGATAAAGCAGTAATATATGGGCCTATATTTCTCCCACCTAACATATACTCACTTAAATTGCCGGTTGCCTGTTTATAACCATAGTAACCAATCACTAGCAGAATAATAAAATAGATTGCAATCATAATATAAGTCTGCCAGCTTGTGTTAGCATGAGTACCTAAATTTGCACCTAATACAAACATTGTAATTACCCCCTTTAAAACTTTTAAATTTATATTTTTCAACAACATTGTACTGAAAAAAGAAATGACGATTTTTAAATTAGTTACATGTAATATTATACAATGATATTTATAGATTAGAGAAGTAAAATTTTATCTATAAATAACAGTTTATTTCAATATAATGATAAGCGTTAACAAGAATTATAGTATAGATAAAAAATAATTCATTTTATTATATAACGTTAATATTAATAAATTATTAATAGAAATTAATGTATATTTATAGATAACTATATAAATGAGTTACATAAGAAAGTTATTTTAATACTTAACTTTGCTAAGAATAGTTAATACACTGAGTATAATAAATATTTAGATTTTTAACTGAAAATTTGATACAATTTTATGATGAATGAGTAATAAGGAGGCTTTTTTAATAATGACTAAAGTTACACGCGAAGAAGTTGAACATATAGCACATTTAGCAAGACTTCAAATTTCTCCTGAAGAAACTGAAGAAATGGCTAATACACTTGAAAGTATCTTAGATTTTGCAAAGCAAAATGATTCAGCAGATACTGAAGGTGTGGAACCAACATATCATGTCTTAGATTTACAAAATGTGTTACGTGATGATAAAGCAATCGAGGGTATTCCTCAAGAACTTGCATTAAAAAATGCGAAAGAAACAGAAGACGGTCAATTTAAAGTACCAGCTATCATGAATGAGGAGGACGCTTAAGATGAGTATTCGTTATGAATCTGTTGAAACACTTTCAGAAATGATTAAGAGTAAAAAAATTAAACCTTCTGAAGTAGTTAAAGATATTTATGATGCTATTGAAGAAACAGATCCAACAATTAAATCATTTTTAGCTTTGGATAAAGAAAATGCAATTAAAAAAGCTAAAGAATTAGATGAGTTACAAGCTAAAGATCAATTTGAAGGTAAATTATTTGGAATCCCAATGGGAATTAAAGATAATATTATCACTAAAGATGTCGAAACAACTTGTGCAAGTAAAATGTTAGAAGGTTTTGTACCGATTTATGAATCAACAGTGATGAATAAATTACATCAAGAAAATGCAGTGTTAATCGGCAAATTAAATATGGATGAATTTGCAATGGGTGGTTCTACAGAAACATCTTATTTCAAAAAAACTGTCAATCCATTTGATCATCAAGCAGTTCCAGGAGGATCTTCTGGAGGTTCAGCTGCAGCAGTAGCAGCAGGACTAGTACCATTTAGTTTAGGGTCTGATACTGGTGGATCAATCAGACAACCAGCTGCATATTGTGGTGTAGTAGGTATGAAACCTACATATGGCCGTGTATCACGTTTTGGTTTAGTTGCTTTTGCATCTTCATTAGATCAAATTGGGCCAATCACTCGTAATGTTAAAGATAATGCGATGGTATTAGAAGCAATTGCAGGTGCAGACAAAAATGACTCTACAAGTGCACCGGTTGAAGACGTTGATTTTACTTCAGAAATTGGTAAAGATATCAAAGGTCTTAAAATTGCACTTCCTAAAGAATACTTAGGAGAAGGTGTTAGTGAGGAAGTAAAAATCTCTGTAAAACAAGCAGTAGAAACATTAAAGTCACTTGGTGCAGAAGTTGATGAAGTATCATTACCAAACACTAAATATGGTATTCCTTCTTATTATGTAATTGCATCATCTGAAGCATCTGCAAACTTAGCACGTTTCGATGGTATTCGTTATGGCTACCATTCAAAAGAAGCGCAAACATTAGAAGAATTATACAAAATGTCTCGTTCTGAAGGCTTTGGAGACGAAGTTAAACGTCGTATCTTCTTAGGTACATTCGCATTAAGTTCTGGTTATTATGATGCATTTTATAATAAATCTCAAAAAGTTAGAACATTAATTAAAAATGACTTCGATAAAGTATTCGAAAATTATGATGTTGTTGTAGGACCTACAGCTCCAACAACAGCGTTTAATTTAGGCGAAGAAATTGATGATCCTTTAACAATGTATGCAAATGACTTATTAACTACGCCTGTTAACTTAGCTGGTTTACCTGGCATTTCTGTGCCATGTGGCCAATCAAACGGACGTCCAATCGGTTTACAATTTATTGGTAAACCATTTGATGAGAAAACATTATATCGTGTGGCATATCAATATGAAACACAATTTAACTTACACGACGCATACGAAAAATTATAAGGAGTGGAAATAATGCATTTTGAAACAGTTATCGGACTTGAAGTTCACGTTGAATTAAAAACAGACTCAAAAATGTTCTCTCCATCACCAGCGCATTTTGGGGCTGAACCTAACTCAAACACTAATGTTATTGATTTAGCTTATCCGGGTGTCTTACCTGTTGTAAATAGAAGAGCAGTAGATTGGGCGATGCGTGCGTCAATGGCTCTAAACATGGACATTGCTACAAATTCTAAATTTGATCGCAAAAACTATTTTTATCCAGATAATCCGAAAGCATATCAAATTTCTCAATTTGATCAACCAATCGGTGAAAATGGATATATTGATATTGAAGTTGATGGTGAAACGAAACGTATTGGTATTACTCGTCTTCATATGGAAGAAGATGCTGGTAAATCAACTCATAAAGATGGTTACTCTTTAGTAGACTTAAACCGTCAAGGTACACCATTAATAGAGATTGTATCTGAACCAGATATTCGTTCTCCTAAAGAAGCATATGCTTATTTAGAAAAATTACGTTCAATTATCCAATATACTGGTGTATCTGATTGTAAAATGGAAGAAGGTTCACTACGTTGTGACGCTAATATTTCATTACGTCCTTACGGTCAAAAAGAATTCGGTACTAAAACTGAATTGAAAAATCTAAACTCTTTTAACTATGTTAGAAAAGGTTTAGAATACGAAGAAAAACGTCAAGAAGAAGAATTATTAAACGGTGGTACGATTGGTCAAGAAACACGTCGTTTTGATGAATCTACTGGTAAAACTATTTTAATGCGAGTTAAAGAAGGTTCTGATGATTATCGTTACTTCCCAGAACCAGATATTGTACCTTTATATGTCGATGATGAGTGGAAAGAACGTGTGCGACAAACCATTCCAGAATTGCCTGACGAACGTAAAGCTAAATATGTTAATGAACTAGGCTTACCTGAATATGATGCACATGTATTAACCCTTACTAAAGAAATGTCTGATTTCTTTGAAGGTGCGATTGAACATGGCGCAGATGTTAAACTAACATCTAACTGGTTGATGGGTGGCGTTAATGAATATCTTAATAAAAATCAAGTAGATTTAGAAGATACAAAATTAACTCCTGAAAATCTTGCTGGAATGATTAAGCTTATTGAAGATGGAACAATGAGTAGTAAAATTGCCAAAAAAGTATTCCCAGAATTAGCTGAAAATGGTGGAGATGCTAAACAAATTATGGAAGATAAAGGTTTAGTTCAAATCTCAGATGAAGCTACACTATTAAAATTTGTTAATGAAGCTTTAGATAATAATCCACAATCTGTTGAAGATTATAAAAATGGTAAAGGCAAAGCTATGGGCTTCTTAGTGGGTCAAATTATGAAAGCTTCAAAAGGTCAAGCTAATCCTCAAAAAGTCAATCAATTATTAAAACAAGAATTGGATAAAAGATAATAGCTCATCTCATATGAGGTATTAAATATAAGTTTAAGATAAACTGTTCACAAAGTGTTTGAGATTGTGAACAGTTTTTTATTCATATTTCTAAAGAAAAGGATATTGGATTTCAATAGGATAGATAAGCAAAGTATTTAGTTTGTTCCTAGTGTCAAAAGAATGAGATATTCTTTACTTCGGTTAGTTTATTACAACAATTGTACAACAAAATGATACCTACAAAAATTTAAAAGAATGGGTATAAATACTTTTAACTCATTCATAAATCATTTAATATAGTGTTATGTAATAAAAAGTAGAGGGATAACTTATGAGAAAACGAGCAAGAATCATTTATAATCCAACTTCTGGAAAGGAGCTATTTAAACGCACTTTACCAGATGTTTTAATAAAATTAGAACGTGCAGGTTATGAAACAAGTGCTTATGCAACTGAACGAGAAGGAGATGCTACACTTGAAGCGGAACGTGCACTTGAACAAAACTATGATATTATTATAGCCGCTGGCGGTGATGGCACTTTAAATGAAGTTGTAAATGGAATTGCTGAACAACCCAATAGACCTAAATTAGGTATTATACCTATGGGTACAGTGAATGATTTTGGACGAGCTTTACATTTACCAAATGATATTATGGGTGCAGTAGATGTTATTATTAAAGGTCATACGACAAAAGTAGATATTGGAAAAATGAATAACCGATATTTTATAAATTTAGCTGCTGGAGGTAAGCTCACGCAAGTATCCTATGAAACACCTAGTCGCTTAAAATCTATTGTTGGACCTTTTGCATATTATATAAAAGGTTTCGAAATGTTGCCGCAAATGAAGGCAGTCGATTTGAGAATTGAATATGATAATGAGGTATTCCAAGGGGAAGCACTATTATTCTTACTAGGGCTTACCAATTCAATGGCAGGCTTTGAAAAACTTGTACCTGATGCTAAGTTAGATGATGGGTATTATACTTTAATTATCGTTGAGAAAGCAAACTTAGCTGAATTAGGCCATATCATGACATTAGCTTCTAGAGGTGAACATACCAAACATCCTAAAGTAATATATAAAAAAGCAAAATCAATTAATATTTCATCATTTACAGATATGCAATTAAATGTAGATGGAGAATATGGTGGTAAATTACCTGCAAACTTTTTAAATTTAAAACAGCATATTGAAGTTTGTACTCCTAAAGATATTTATAATGATGAGATATCTGAAAATCATTAAAGTATTTAAGAATTAAACGAATTAGGGAAAATGAAATAAGAAGTTAAAAAGAGGTTATCTATAATTTCTAGTTTGAAAAGGTAAGAAGTTATACGTACCTCTTTTTCATATGGAGTGAAAAATAATAGTGATGATTAATAAAAATGATGTAATAAAAGGAAAAGTGATAGATTTAACGCATGAAGGACATGGTGTGATTAAATTAGATCGTTATCCTATTTTTGTTCCTAATGTGTTAATTGATGAAGAAGTAGAGTTTAAGGTAATTAAAGTAAAGAAAAACTTTGCTATTGGTAAACTATTAAAAGTACTAAAACAAAGTGAGCAAAGAGTAACACCTCCTTGTATATATTATGAGAAATGTGGAGGATGCCAGTTACAACATATGTCTTATGAATCTCAGCTAAAAATGAAAAAACAACAAGTTGTTAATTTATTTCATAAAAAGGCGAAATTAGAGGAAACAGTGATTCACGATACTATTGGTATGAATCATCCATGGCGGTATAGAAATAAATCCCAGCTTCCTGTAGGTAAAGATAAAAATAATAAAACGATAATGGGATATTATCGTCAAAGAAGTCATGACATCATTGATATGGATAGTTGCTTAATTCAAGATGAAAAACAACAAGAACTAATGAATGATATAAAACAGTGGTTAAATGAATTGAATGTAAGCATTTATAATGAAAAAAATAAAAAAGGGTTATTACGTCATGTAGTCATTCGAACAAGTCATTATACAAATGAAGTTATGATTATATTTGTAACAAATGGTTCTAAATTTAAAGAAGCTGAAACGCTAGTACATAGACTAACAGAGGTATATCCTGACATAACAAGTATTAAACAAAATATTAATAATTCACATTCAAATGTCATAATGGGTAAGCAATCGATGACTTTATATGGAAAAGATAAAATTACAGATAAGTTAAGTGAAACTATTTTTGAAATTAGTGATCAATCGTTTTATCAAATTAATTCTGTTCAAACAGAAAAATTATATCAGAAAGCTATTGACTATGCTCAATTAAGTGGAAATGAAATTGTTTTAGATACATATTGTGGTATAGGAACGATTGGGCTTTACATGGCATCAGTGGCTAAACATGTATATGGTGTCGAAATTGTGCCATCAGCTATTGAAGATGCCAAGCAAAATGCTTTAATTAATCATTTTGATAATACAACGTTCGAATGTGGTAAAGCAGAAGAAGTGATAATTGAATGGAAACAAAAAGGAATAGAACCTGATGTTATCATGGTCGATCCTCCACGAAAAGGATGCGATCAAGTCTTTATAGAAACATTATTAGAGTTAGCCCCTAAGCGCATTATCTATATTTCATGTAATCCTTCAACACAACAAAGAGATGCTCAACTTTTAGCTAATCTATATCATTTAAAAGAAATAACACCAGTCGATATGTTTCCACATACAACACATATTGAAACTGTGGCCTTATTCGAAAGAAAAACAGTGTAATTAAATTAAAGTAAATGAGGAGAAGTTTATTAAAATAAGATTACAAAGGGTTTAAGTTATTTATAATCGCTTTCATTCTAACACTTCTACATGTATACTATGAAAGAGTTTTAGTGAAATGAGTGGAGGTTGACAGATGCACAAAATTGATTTATCACACAATCGAATCAAAATATCAAAATTACTTACCATTCAAGTTGTTATGATGTTATTTGCAATTTTATTTACATATAAGTGGGCAGTTAATTATGTTGATATTATTGAACAACGTTTTTTGACAAATGTCATTTATGGAATACTTGGTTTTATTGGAGTATTAATTATTCACGAATTAATACATAAATGTTTATTTTTTATTTTTTCTAAAGGACAGAAACCACAATTTAAATATAAAAATGGAATTTTGCTCATTTATTTGTCATCTAAATACTTTAATAAATGGCAATTTTGTGCAGTCATGCTTGCACCATTAGTAATCATTACAATAGGGTTAATGATTTCATTTTACCACTTTGCTTACTCTTCTATTATATTTATATCAAGCATACACATCGGATATTGTTTGATTGATATATATCTAGCAGGTATAACAATTATTAACAAATTTAAATATATTCGTTCTACTGATGAAGGTATCTTTATGTATCATCATTTGCCTATATCTATAAATAATGATTATGAATAAACATCTGCATAAGTCTTAATATTATTATAAATGCATTTATAAAGTGTTTTCTTTTAGGGTGCAGTATAATAGTATTGAGGCTTATTTTATTTAAAAAGGAGTGAGACAATGACAGAAAGGAGAATCGTTCATATTGATATGGATTGTTTCTACGCTCAGGTAGAAATGAGAGATAATCCTAAATTACAAGGAAAACCTGTCATTGTAGGTGGAAAAGCAAGTCATCGAGGAGTCGTTTCAACCGCTTCATATGAAGCACGTAAATATGGTGTTCATTCAGCAATGCCTATGTCGCAAGCACATAAACTATGTCCAAATGGGTACTATGTTAGAGCAAGATTTGATGTATATCGTGAAGTTTCAAGTAAGATAATGGAAATTTTTAAACAGTATACTGAAATTGTAGAACCTTTAGCACTAGATGAAGCGTATTTAGATATTACTCATTTAGTTAAACCTCATCGATCAGCATCAAAAATTGCTTCAAACATACGTAAAGATATCTTCAATAAAACAGGTTTAACGTCTTCTGCTGGTGTTTCTTATAATAAATATTTAGCTAAATTAGCTAGTGGAATGAATAAGCCTAATGGAATGATGGTTATTCATTATCAGAATGTGCATGACATACTAATGAACTTAGATATAGGTGATTTTCCAGGCGTTGGAAAAGCTTCTAAAAAAATCATGCATGAACATGATATTTATACTGGTAAAGATTTATATAGCAAATCGGAATTTGAATTGATTCGCTGGTTTGGAAAAAAAGGACGAGGACTTTATCAAAAAGCAAGAGGCATTGATGATAGTGAAGTAAAAGCAAGTAGGATTCGTAAGTCAGTAGGAACCGAACGTACTTTTTCAACAGATATTAATGATGATAAAGAGATTCTACAAAAAATATGGGAACTTTCTCGTAAAACATCTGAACGATTAACTCAATTGCAAAAGTCTGGCACAACAGTTACTGTCAAAATTAAAACGCATCGCTTTGAAACTTATTCTAAACAAAGAAGTTTGAGAGAAGCGGTAAGTAAAGACATTGATATTTATAATATAGCTTATGATTTATATCATGAATTAAAAGACCCTGATGTACCTATCAGATTAATTGGTGTTACAGTAGGTCATCTAGAGCAATCAACATATCAAAATATGACCATTTATGATTTCATTTAAAGATAGAAATAGATAAGATGTTTTAAATTATCTATTTCTATCTTTTAAATTTTTACCATGAAATTGAAGCACACTTTGTAAGCTATCATAGTGTTTTAATAATCTATAAGTAATCATTGCGCAAGCTTTTGCGTCATTCAGGGCATCATGATGGCCATGAAAATTTAAGTTGTAATGGTTCATTAGATGTTTTAATCCATATCGATAAGCTTTGATCGTACGTCTAGCAAGTTGATATGAGCAGAAATAGGTAAGTGAGGGAACAGCTATGTTTAAATGTTTTAAGCTTTGATGTAATACACCCATATCAAAAGCAGCATTATGTGCCACTACGGGTAATTGATTTATAAATTGCAACATATATGGAAAGACTTCTTTAAAATCTGGCGCACCTTTAACATCCTCAGGATGAATACCATGAACATGAATATTTGTTTCCGAAAAATAGTCATGAGGATTAACAAGCGTGTAAAACGTTTCGACTATTTCGTTATCTACTACTTTTACCATGCCAACAGAACAAATACTTGTTCTTTTTTTATTTGCAGTTTCAAAATCCAAAGCTATAAATGAATTTTTAAGCATTCTATATTCCTTTCTAAATATTTAAAATGAATTATTCACAGTTTAACAGAAAGTACGATTTAAATATAAATAATTGCTTTTTTCATAATCTATAGATAACAGAGTAAAAAATAGATACGGAATTTAAAGGGAAAAAGTTATAATTAGAAGTGTATTTTGTTACTTTTAATTGAGAATATTTTTTGTTACTTTAGATACATGATATAATTACTCGAGTGAATTATGCGAGGAGGAAAGACATGAGACAATGGACAGCAACACACTTGGCTAAACTAGCACGCAAGATAAGTATCGCAGCAGGAAAAAAAGGAACTGATTTACCAGGTCAAATTGCTCGCAAAGTAGATCAAAATATTTTACGAAAGTTAGCTTCACAAGTTGATGATATTGTTTTTATCAGTGGAACAAATGGTAAAACAACAACTTCCAATTTGATTGGGCACACTTTAAAAGCAAATAATATTGAAATTATACATAATAATGAAGGTGCTAACATGGCTGCTGGAATTACTTCGGCATTCATCATGAAAAATGTAAAAGATATTAAAGTAGCGGTCATTGAAATTGATGAGGGTTCAATTCCAAAAGTATTAAAAGAAGTTACACCTTCAATGATGGTATTTACTAATTTCTTTCGTGACCAAATGGATCGATTTGGTGAAATTGATATTATGGTTAATAATATTGCAAAATCAATTAGTAATAAAGGGATTAAATTAATTTTAAATGCCGATGATCCATTTGTAAGTCGTTTGAAAATAGCGAGTGATACAATTGTATATTACGGAATGAAAGCCCATGCACATGAATTTGAACAAAGTACTATGAATGAAAGTAAATATTGTCCGAATTGTGGTAGATTATTAACTTATGATTATACCCATTATAATCAATTAGGACATTATCATTGTGAATGTGGATTTAAGCGTGAAACACCTAAATATGAAGTTTCACAATTTGAGGTGCAACCATTTATTGATATGGATGTGAACGATGCGCACTTTGAAATGAAAATTGCTGGTGATTTTAATGCTTTTAATGCACTTGCTGCATATTCAGTATTAAAAGAGTTAGGCTTAAATAATGATGCAATTCGTAAAGGATTTAAAACATACACTTCAAATAATGGTCGAATGCAATACTTTAAGCGTGGTCAAAAAGAAGCAATGATTAATTTAGCTAAAAATCCTGCTGGCATGAATGTGAGTCTATCAGTCGGAGATCAACTTAAAGAAAAAAAAGTATATGTTATCAGTCTGAATGATAATGCTGCTGATGGCAGAGATACATCTTGGATTTACGATGCGGATTTTGAAAAGTTACGTAATCAAAATATAGAAAAAATTATTGTAACGGGTACAAGAGCAGAAGAATTACAACTTAGACTGAAATTAGCTGAAGTAGATGTTCCAATTATTTTAGAGAAAGATATTTATAAAGCTACAGCTTTAACTATGAATTATGCAGGCTTTACAGTAGCGATTCCAAATTATACATCACTTTCACCTATGTTAGAACAACTTAATCGCTCATTTGCAGGAGGACGTCAGATATGTACGAATTAACAGTTTTTCATTTTATGTCGGACAAATTAAATTTATATAGTGATATAGGAAATATTATTGCTTTAAAACAGAGAGCAAAAAAACGCAATATTAATTTAAAAGTTATCGAAATTAATGAAACTGAGGGAGTTACATTAGAAAATTGCGATATTTTCTTTATTGGTGGGGGTAGTGATAGAGAACAAAGTATCGCTACTAAAGAGTTAAGTAAAATTAAAACTATATTAAAAGATGCAATAGAAGATGGAATGCCAGGTTTAACCATTTGTGGTGGATATCAATTTTTAGGTACTAAATATATTACTCCTGATGGTACAGAGTTAGAAGGACTTGGAATTTTAGACTTTTATACAAAGTCAAAAACAGATCGTTTAACAGGAGATATCGTAATTAAAAGTGATACATTTGGAACAATAGTAGGTTTTGAAAATCACGGTGGTCGTACATATCATAACTTTGATACATTAGGTCATGTAGTAACCGGGTATGGTAATAATGATGATGATAAAAAAGAAGGTATACATTATAAAAACTTATTAGGAACTTACCTACATGGGCCTATATTACCGAAAAATCATGAACTTACTGATTATTTATTAGAGAAGGCATGTGAACGTAAAGGAATTCCATTTACACCAAAACAATTAGATAACACTGAAGAAGAAGCGGCGAAATATGTTATTATTGAACGTTCAGAAAAAGAATAAAAACGTTGGATGACTTGAATTATTTCAATTCATCCAACGTTTTTTTATGCTTTAACAAATCGATTATCTAGTAAATTGTAGATAAGTAAAATTTCATAAATAACGTGACTCTTAATTTGATTCTTATCGAATTCTTCTAGTATTTTGACTGAAGATTTTAAAGTAGATATAGATTTAGATTCTCTTTTAAAAACTCCATCTAAAGGGATATTGTTGATACTATTACTAATTTTTATAATTGCCATTTTTTCCTCAGTAGTAAAACAAATATTTACGTTTTTTGGTAAATAAATAATATTTGATAAATGTGTAGCAAGAAGTCTATCAATATATGCTCTATTTGACATATCTTTTAATTGTTTCCATTTATCTTCGTTATTTTTATGATAGCGTAATTCATCTCGTTGATAATTCATTAAAGTATCTGTTTTTTTATTCATATCAGATAAGGTTGCTAATGATGTATTACTATTATCTGAATCAAATTTTCCTAATAATAATTCATGACATCTAGAAGCGAATAGTTCATACAAATTATTTTCTGAATGAATTAAGTTCTCTTCGATTTGATGATAATATTTAGGCGGTAATACGAAAAAATTTACTAATCCAGCAGTTACTAGACCAATTAAAGCTGTTAAGAGTCTTGAGAAAAAATTAAAAAGATAGGCTTCATGAATACCAGGTATCATAGCAACTGAAGTTAATACTGCAACAGTTGTACCAACTTGGAGATTTAATTTTGTACACGCTAAAATAGTAAAAATAGCACTAAAGGTGTAAGTAAATGGAGATTGATCGCCGAAGATATAAGTAAAAATAACTGCAAACAATGCACCTATGACGGTAGCAGGAAGTCGACGATAACCTTTTCGTAAAGAAGCTTTAGCAGTTGGTTCAATCGAAACAATTGCTGTTAAAATAGCAAATATAGGAGTTAAGTTTAATAGTAAACAAAATAAAGTTGTTAGAAAAGTAGCTAGACCCGTTTTTATTGTTCTAGCGCCTATAATATGTTTATACCATTGATTCATATTGTTAAATCCTCTCAAAGAACGAACGTGATGATTATAATGTTAGAATAAGTTTAATATCAAGTTTGATGTAGTGAGACATCAAGTCAGTAGATATTACATTTCTTATTTAGTATATCAAAAAATTTTTGGTATAATAAGGTGGAATATTTTTTAAAAAGGAACGGGATAATATGATTGTAAAAACAGATGAAGAATTACAAGCGTTAAAAGAAATAGGATATATATGTGCAAAAGTGCGAGATACAATGCAAGAAGCAACTAAACCTGGTATTACTACAAAAGAATTAGACAATATCGCTAAAGAATTATTTGAAGAACATGGTGCAATCTCAGCACCTATTCATGATGAAAAATTCCCAGGTCAAACTTGTATTAGTGTTAATGAAGAAGTCGCTCATGGAATACCTGGTAAACGTGTTATTCGTGAAGGGGACTTAGTTAATATAGATGTTTCAGCATTAAAAAATGGATATTATGCAGATACTGGCATTTCTTTTGTAGTAGGAGAAGCGGATAACCCTTTAAAACAAAAAGTATGTGATGTAGCACTTGAAGCATTTGATGCAGCAATGGCTAAAGTAAAACCAGGTACAAAACTAAGTAATATTGGTAAAGCGGTACATGCTACAGCACGTAAAAATGATTTAACTGTTATTAAAAATTTAACAGGTCATGGTGTAGGACAATCTTTACATGAAGCGCCAAGTCATGTTATGAATTATTATGATCCTAAAGATAAGACGCTTTTAAAAGAAGGCGTAGTCATTGCAGTAGAACCTTTTATTTCATCTAAAGCAACATTTGTTACTGAAGGCAAAAATGACTGGGCATTTGAAACTAAAGATAAAAGCTTTGTGGCCCAAATTGAGCATACTGTCATTGTTACGAAAGATGGTCCGATGTTAACAACAAAAATTGATTAAGAAAAATGAAGTTGAAAAGAAGTCATTTTGATGTCGTCGTCCCATACTGATAATGATTCCACAACATAGAGATGTTCCATAAAGAACGTCTCTATGTTGGGATTCAGCGTCTCTGATGATGTTGAAAAAACTTGTGATAAAATGTATTTTCAAGAATTATTAGTATATTAAAAAGAGTCCGGAACATAAAGTTTCTGGATAAGTGAAAAAAGACAATTTCTATGCCTAAGACAACAATGATGTCTTAGGCTTTTTTATGACCAACGTTGTTCTACTTTGCCAAATTTCCAAATAAGAGTGGACATAAAACATGTAATCAAAAATAAAGCTACCAAAAAATAGCTTAATTAGTCAAAGCGAATCGACTGAACAATATTACAAAATACACATTTTACTGAAACACCTAAAAGAATAGACTTTAAAAACACAACACCAAATAATAAATAGTTAGTATCAGCGATAAATGAAAAACTAAATTTGAACATGTGAAGTAAAAAATGTTTAAGATATATGGATACCACCTTAAATCACTCTTTTCAATAGTATTCAACTCATATCCTTATTTTTAAATTAAAATTAATCGTACTTAAGTATGAGAAGAAAATGGTTCCTAGGACTATATTAAGTAAGATTCCACTCATTTATAATAAAGTTTAGTAAACAACGAGGTGGTTCTATGAATTATTTAGATTTATATTTACAACACTTTTTAAAAATAATTATAAAAAATAATATTAATGATTATCGTTCATTATTAGATGATAAGCTTCAGAGTATGGAACGATATATAAAATATTTAAAAAATAAAAAAGAAAAAATCAATACTTTAATTGACAGTTTATCTGCTACACTAGAGAATAAGTATATTGATATGATAAATATGTACAATATAAAGAATGCTCAGGAAGTTCATAATAATGAAATAGATTTATTAAAACAACGATTAGATAAATTTGAAGCATATTATGCCAAAATTGAAGCTAGTATTCATCGTTGTACGAAAGAACGTATTGCTGCAGAAGAACAATATGCAATAATTGAACAAATGAGTTATGTAGCTTAATTAAAATCAGGAGGCGACACATTGACACGTAAATATATATCTACTGAATTATTAATTATTTTTACAGCGCTAATGATTATCGCTAACTTTTATTACATCTTTTTTGAAAAAATTGGATATTTATTTATTTTATTATTAGGATGTATATTAATTTATGTAGGGTACCTTTACTTTCATAAAGTAAGAGGGTTATTGGCGTTTTGGATAGGAGCACTACTCATAGCGTTTACCTTGTTATCCAACAAATATACGATTATTATTTTATTTATATTTTTAGTAATAATCATTATTAGATACTTAGTTTTTAAATTTAAACCTTTGAAGATTGTGGCCTCGGAAGAAGAAGTGACCTCTCCTCAATTTATTAAACAACGTTGGCTAGGTGAACAACGTACTCCAGTATATGTATATAAATGGGAAGATGTGCAAATTCAACATGGGGTTGGAGATATTCATATTGATATGACAAAAGCAGCAAACATCAAAGAAAATAATACGATTGTAGTTAGACATATTTTAGGTAAAGTACAACTGATTGTTCCAGTTAATTATAATATTAATCTTCACATGGCATCATTTTATGGTACCGCTTATATAAATGGAGAAGCATATAAAGTAGAAAATAATCATGTCCAAGTAGAAGAAAAACCGAAAGAAGAAAATTATAGTGTAAATATATATGTATCAACATTTATTGGTGATGTTGAGGTGATTTATCGATGAATCACTATTTAAGAGCAATAGGATCCATGCTTATTTTAGTGTATAGCATGCTAACTGCGTTTTTATTTATAGATAAAGTTTTTGTAAATATTATATATTTTCAAGGAATGTTCTATACTCAAATATTTGGTATACCTGTGTTTCTATTTCTTAATTTAGTGATTATTTTACTTTGTATTATCGTTGGCTCTGTATTAGCTTATAAAATAAATCAGCAAAATGATTGGATAAAGAATCAAATTGAACACGCCATTGAAGGTGAAACGGTAGGTATTAATGATAAAAACATAGAACTATATAATGAAACAATTGATATTTATCAAATGTTAGTGCCTTTAAATCAAGAATTACAGCGATTAAGAATCAAAACTCAAAATTTAACAAATGAAAACTACAATATGAATGACATTAAAGTAAAAAAAATTATAGAAGATGAGCGTCAGCGTTTAGCAAGGGAATTACACGATTCAGTAAGTCAACAACTTTTCGCAGCAAGTATGATGTTATCAGCGATAAAAGAAACAGAACTAGAACCACCCCTTAACCAACAAATTCCAGTACTTGAGAAAATGATACAAGAATCTCAATTAGAGATGCGAGCGCTGTTACTACATTTGCGACCTTTAGGACTCAAGGATAAATCATTAGGGGAAGGTATTAAAGATTTAGTCATTGATTTACAAAAGAAAGTACCTATGAAAGTCATTTATGATATACAAGATTTTAAAGTGCCTAAAGGAATTGAAGATCATCTATTTCGAATTACACAAGAGGCAATTTCAAATACATTAAGACATTCTGATGGAACTAAAGTGACAGTCGAATTATTTAATCATCAAGATTATTTATTATTAAGAATTCAAGATAATGGTAAAGGCTTTAACGTAGATGAAAAAGTAGAACAAAGTTATGGATTGAAAAATATGAGAGAACGTGCATTAGAAATAGGTGCAACGTTTCATATCGTATCTCTACCAGATTCAGGAACTAGAATAGAGGTAAAAGCACCTTTAACGAAAGAGGAGGGTTAATATGACGATTAAAGTATTATTTGTAGACGATCATGAAATGGTTAGAATTGGTATTTCAAGTTATTTATCTACTCAATCTGATATTGAAGTAGTAGGAGAAGGATCATCAGGAAAAGAGGCAATTGAAAAAGCACATACGTTAAATCCTGATTTAATTTTAATGGATTTGTTAATGAATGATATGGACGGTGTAGAAGCGACGACACAAATAAAAAAAGATTTGCCTCATATCAAAGTAGTCATGTTAACAAGTTTTATAGAAGATAAAGAAGTATATAGAGCACTTGATGCAGGGGTGGATAGTTATATATTAAAAACGACAAGTGCCAGTGATATTGCAGAAGCAGTTAGAAAAACATATCGTGGAGAATCTGTATTCGAGCCAGAAGTTTTAGTAAAAATGAGAAATAGAATGAAGAAGAAAGCAGAATTATATGAAATGCTCACTGAACGTGAAATGGAAATATTGTTATTAATTGCTAAAGGCTATTCTAATCAAGAAATTGCCAGTGCTTCACATATTACAATTAAAACAGTAAAAACACATGTGAGTAATATTTTAAGTAAACTAGAGGTACAAGATAGAACACAAGCGGTTATTTATGCATTCCAACATAATTTAATTCAATAATAAAAAGCTCCTTATAAAGAAGTCAAAAAATGACTATCTCATAAGGAGGTTTTTCGTTAAAAGTTTTCTTTTCTATAGCTATTTATCTTTATCAAATTTATCTTTAATTTTATCAACAAAAGAGTCTTGTTCACTATGTTTATCATTGGGTGTAGGATCCACATCATAATTTTTTTCATATTTAGATGATGCTGTAGAATCGTATTCATATTTTGTATTCTCATTGTAATGATTTTCATTATTATCATCATGTTTTAAGGCAGCTTCTTCAGGTGTAGAACCTTTAATGACATGTCTTTGATGAATAATTGCATTAATTTCAGCACCAATAATGATAATGAAACATGTAATGTAAATCCATAGTAATAAAATGATGATTCCAGCAAGACTACCATATGTTTTAGAATAGTTGCCAAAGTTAGATAAATACCAACCAAATGCAAATGATCCTAATAACCATACAATAGAAGTAAAGATTGCACCAGGATATACAGATTTAAACTTAGTTTTAACGTTAGGTGCTACTGAATATAATGTTAAGAATAAAATAATAATAACAATAAGTGGTAACAATATACGCACTAAATCAAATATCCAAGCGACTTGTTGATCTAAACCTAACGGACCAAATAGATGATCTTTAATAAAATTACCAAATGTAGGTAATGTTAGAGCGATAGCTAATACAATAGCCATAACAATTGTAAACAAAATGCTTAATAATTTAAGAACAATAGGATTACGAGCATCTTCAACATCATAAGCAACATTAAATGAATTCATAATTGCTGTCATACCATTTGATGCTGACCAAATAGCTAAAATCAAACCAACTGATAATAAGCTACCACTAGAGTTACTTGTAATATCTTTAAAAATTTTAGTAACAACGTCAGCAGTCTCAGCAGGAGCATTTTGACTAACTAAGTCTTTAATTTGCTGAGGATCAATTTGGAATAATGGTAATAAAGTTAATAAAAAGATTAACATTGGGAATAAAGCTAATACAAAGTGATACGTCATTTGAGCCGCTAAACCTGAAGCATCATCTTTACCAATACGATAAATAAGATAAGATAAAAAATTAGAATTTTTAGTGTATTTTGCAGGTTTATTCAACCTAGAAACGAAAAAAACTTGTTTATCTTTTTTAGGCTTCTTTGATTGAAATTCCTGAGGTTCTACGTATGTACGATCAACCTTTATTTTCTCTTTATTTTCTGTCTCTTTTTCCTTAATAGAGTTAAGGTACTTAGAGTTTGATTGATTTTTTTTTGACATAGGCGTCTCCTTAAAAATTAATTCTAAAATAAAGGCAAAACTACCTAAGTAAAAAGGAATTTTGCCTTTATTTTCTGTCAATTATATTTGATTAGCTAAGACGATTGTTTTTACGATTTACAAATGTATCTTTAGCATCTTTAATTGATTTTTCTAATTCTGGATTATTACGACGAATTTCTTCGATCGTATCTTTCCAATACAATACTTCATTTTTAATTGAAGTAATTTTAGAAGGTTTACGAGAACGATTACCTTCTTTAATGTCTTTGAATGATTGTACTAATGCATTACGTGTTGATTTATCTGCTAAAGTAGCAGCTCCACCAACGATAGCACCAATAATAATACCTGGAACAAATTTGTTTTCCATTTTAGTTACCCCTCTTTCAAATTAGTATCTTTAACGATGAAATCTATTAAATTGTCACAAGATGATTGTACCATGTCATATACACCTTCAAAATTATTTGTGTAATAAGGATCAGGCACATCAGTCTCTTCCATGTTACTAAATTCTAGCA
The DNA here is from genome assembly GCF_001813735.1 of Staphylococcus sp. HMSC068C09. Classification (NCBI taxonomy): domain Bacteria; kingdom Bacillati; phylum Bacillota; class Bacilli; order Caryophanales; family Staphylococcaceae; genus Staphylococcus; species Staphylococcus sp. HMSC068C09. The sequence goes on along the minus strand of NZ_KV813733.1, from coordinate 19,631 downwards.
ATTTGAACAATTGACCTTTAAGATTGGGATTAATTGATTTAATATTATCCACATTACTTTGGTCCATAGCGATAATATAATCAAAATCATCATCAGGTTCAAATAATTCACTAACAATACCATCAAAAGGTATATGGTGTTGTTTCAGAATTTTTTGAGTACCTTGATGAGGAGGTTCACCTAAATTCCAACGTCCAGTACCCCTAGAATGTACAATAACATCAGAAATACCGCGTTCTTTTAATCGTTGACGCATGATTGCTTCAGCCATTGTAGAACGACAAATATTTCCAAGACATACAAAAGCTACATCTACCATCTTGTACTCCTCCAAACTTTAATATATAAACTATTTTATAGTTATTTTTAACATTTATAAAGCCATAATTTTACTAATTTCTATAAAAGTTTAATAAATTTTTATACTTTGATAAAATATGATAATAAAGAGGTGAAACAAATGGCACAGAATAATGAACAAATGATTAAAAATATTCGAAAAAAATTAAATATTGTAAATCAATCTTTAATTAATCCAGAAAAATTTAAAGATACAGATACAAAGGATATTAAAGACATTCATGATTTTGTTATGTCTAAAGATTCATTTTCACCAAGTGAAATTACAGCAATTGCTGATGAATTAGGTAATTTACGTCACGAGTAAGGAGAATTTAAATGGCCAATCAAGATTATCAAGACAAATTAAAACAATATGCAGAATTATTAGTAAAGGTAGGTATGAACGTTCAACAAAATCAACCTGTGTTTATAAGAACTTCTGTAGAAACTATAGAATTAACGCGCTTAATTGTCGAAGTAGCCTATAAAGAAGGCGCTTCAGATGTAAGAGTGGTATATACAGATCCTATTTTAGAACGCTTAAAATATGAAAATGAAGCTGTTGATTATTTTGAAAATCATGCTGTTAAAGCTTATGATGTTGAAGAGCGTATGGATTATGCTCGTAGAGGAGCAGCGAATTTAGCACTTATTTCCGGTGATCCAGATTTATTAAATGGCATTGATGCAGAAAAATTAAAAGCGTCTCAGTTTAATTATGGACAAGCATTCAAAGGGTATATGGAAGGTAGCCAAAAAAATGCATTTCCATGGGTAGTAGCTGCATTTCCATCTAAAGCATGGGCAAAACGTGTATATCCTAATTTGCCTGAAGAAGAAGCATACAGTCAATTTATCGATGAAGTATTCGAAATTGTACGTGTGGATGGAAATGACCCAATAACAAATTGGGAGCAACATGTGAAATCTCTAAGTGTACATGCAAATAAACTTCAAGAAAAAAATTATAAGGCATTACATTATATGTCTGAAGGCACTGATTTAACAGTAGGACTACCAAAAGGACATATTTGGGAAGATGCAACAAGCTATGTAAATGGAAATCAACAACCATTTATTGCTAACATCCCAACGGAAGAAGTATTTACTGCACCAGATAGAAATCATGTAGATGGCTATGTAACTAATAAATTACCATTAAGTTATAATGGTAATATTATTGATGGATTCACTTTAACATTTAAAAATGGTGAAATTATCGATGTTAAAGCAGAAAAAGGTGAAGAAGTTTTAAAAGATTTAATTAGCACAGATGAAGGCTCTAAGCGATTAGGAGAAGTTGCTCTAGTTCCAGATGATTCGCCAATTTCAAATCGTAATACTATCTTTTATAATACTCTATTTGATGAAAATGCATCTTGTCATCTTGCTATTGGTTCAGCCTACGGGTTTAATATTAAAGGTGGCACAGAAATGTCTACTGAAGAAAAAATAGCAAGTGGGTTAAATGATTCTAATGTTCATGTGGATTTTATGATTGGAAGTTCAGATCTAACGATATATGGTATTTTACAAGACGGCTCTAAAGAATTAGTTTTCGAAAATGGGAATTGGGCACAATAACTCATTTAAATTAGGAATAGGAGAAATAAAGTATGTCAAATTCTCAAGTTAATAAAAAATCTATGTCTGAATCAAAAAGTATTAAAACACGACAAGTATTTCCTCAAGATACCAATCATCACCATACAATGTTTGGTGGATCATTGATGGCTAATATTGATGAAATAGCTGCAATTACAGCTATGAAACATGCGAATGCACAAGTGGTTACTGCTTCTACTGACTCGGTGGATTTTTTAAGACCTATAAAAACAGGGGATATTACGTCTTATGAAGCAATGGTAAGTTACGCAGGATCAAGTTCAATGGAAATTTGTGTGCAAATTATTATTGAAGATGTGCTAAATAAGGAAAGACATTTAGCAGCATTGAGCTTTTTAACATTTGTTGCCCTAGATGAAAATGGAAAACCAACACGTATTCCTAAAGTGTACCCTGAAACTAAAATAGAAAAGTGGTTCTATGAAGGAGCACCAAAACGTGTTCAACGAAGAAAAGAACGACGTGAAGAAAGTAAAAAAACCATTGAATTTTTATCTGAAGCACAGCACATAGAAGATATTTAAGATTTATAATAAAAGTCAATACATATGATATAAATTATATGTATTGACTTTAAATTATACGAAAGGGTTTTAGGGCCTTGTTTTTTAAAAATAATTCAATGTAAAATTACATATAAATACAAAGTGTTTTGGTGAGACTCTTGAGGCAATAGGATATGCTAAAGACTACAGGCTGAAGTTGTGCCCTAAGAAAGCGAGTCAACAATACGCAGTATTGTAAATAAAATAGCCAGTAAATGAGTTTACAATAAACTCATTTACTGGCTATTTTGCTAGGAATTATGTCCCAGTTTCTTTTAATTTTATTGAAAACTATGTTCAGTGTGCATTGTGATTTCATTTTCTCTAAAGTTTGTATTTGGATAATACATATTTTTAACTAATACATTTGGTCCTAAACATTGGAAAGCTTCACAATGACAATTTAAAGATTTTGCTAAATCTGTTGATAACCAAGCATCAAATACATCTGTGAGCTTATCATTTTTAATATTAGAAATTGTTCCGTTTTCATCACCAAAATCTGTTACAATAACGTCCCCACTAAATACATTTACATTTAAGCGACTACGGCCATCTGGGTCATTTCGAACAGTAACATTTTTTTCATTTCTTAATCGTTCAAGTAAAAGTTGGTCATTTTCATCGTTTATGCAAGGATAGATTGGGAGAGTACCAAATAACATCCAAGTATTTTTATCACGAATGTCTAATAAATGATGAATAGCTTGCTTCATGTCTTTTAATGATAATACATTGAGTTGACTTGCAAAATCTGCTGGATACATAGGATGAACTTCATGACGACTACACTTCATATCATTAACAATTTCTTTATGTATGTTTTCTAAATGTGGTAGGGTATTTTGATTTAACATTGTTTCTGCTGAAACAAACATCCCTTGGTCAGATAATGTACTAGCATTATCTAGCATTTGTTCATATAATTTTAACTTTGCTTTTAAAGGAGGTTGTTTTTTCATTGCGCCAAAGCCCACCTCTGCAAATTCTTGGATGGTACCCCAATTATGAGAAATGTGCATGACATCAATATACTCAGCAATTTCTAGATATCGATCTTGAGGTAACGTTAAATTAGAATTCATTTGCACATATATGCCTCTTTGATGCGCATATTTTAATAATGGTTTAACAACATTATTTATAGATTTCTTTGAAAACATAGGTTCTCCACCTGTAATCGACATAGTACGTAAATTGGGAATTTCATCTAAACGTTGATAAATAAGATTCATAGGTAATGGATCAGGATCTTTTGTTTGTAATGTATAACCAACTGCACAGTGACTACATCTCATATTACATAAATTTGTTGTGGTAAATTCTACATTACTCAAAGTGAGTTGATCGAATTGTTTAATATCATTATAAGCTTCCCACGGATCATTATAAATTGAGATTGCTTGTTTAATTTTTGATGTTGTCATTATAAAAACTCCTAAACTTTTAAAACATTCTTCTTTATAAAATTACAATAAATATTATTAGAATTATATCTCTTTTTGTCAAATTTTGTTAGGATAGTTATGAATAAAAGCTAAAAATATTATATATAAGGAGTTAAATTCCGATGGATGAAAAACAAACTATTGAACAAATTAAAACAAGATTGTCTAAATTTTTAGAAGATATTGACCACGTTAATCCTGATGAAGTAAGTGTAAAAGATATTGATGAATGGATTGGATTATTAGATCAATTAGAAGAAAAAGTTAAGTTAGTTTCTAAGTAATTGTGGAGTATGAAAAAGTTTTTAACTAAATTTAATATTTATGTTTAAACCATCTTAAATTTGTCTATAATTAAATATAATAAAACGAAAGAAAAGGTGATTTTGGTTATGACTAAAAAAGTAGCAATTATTTTAGCTGATGAATTTGAAGATATAGAATTAACAAGTCCTAAAGAAGCATTAGAAGAAGCAGGATTTGAAACTGAAGTTATTGGAGATACTGCGAACGCTGAAGTTGTTGGGAAACATGGCGAAAAAGTTACAGTAAATGTAAGTATTGCTGATGCTAAACCAGAAAATTATGATGCAATATTAATTCCTGGTGGTTTCTCTCCAGATAATTTACGTGGAGATGCAGAAGGACGTTATGGAACATTTGCAAAATACTTTACTAAAAATGATGTTCCAACATTTGCTATTTGTCACGGACCTCAAGTTTTAATTGATACTGATGATTTAAATGGTCGCACTTTAACTGCAGTATTAAATGTTCGTAAAGATTTATCAAATGCAGGTGCCAATGTTGTTGATGAATCAGTAGTAGTTGATAATAATATTGTAACAAGTCGTGTACCTGATGATTTAGATGATTTCAATAGAGAAATCGTTAAAAAATTAAATGATTAATTTAAAATAACTTTTTGAAAGTTATATTTGAGCCTGAGACATGTGTAATTGTCTCAGGCATTTTTAATGTGTTGATAGTCGATGATTGAATTACAATGTAACTGTATTCTGGATAGGCTCCAATGAAACTGAGAATGTATCATTACAAGTCGTGTCAATTCATAAGCGTCTGATTGATTTGTTTTCCTTGTTTTCTAGAAATGGAGAAAATACGTTTTAAATGTTACTTTTAAAAATTCATATATTTATGAACTTAATATCGTTTTTTAAATCCGCTTATCCATCTTTAAAAAATCCTTCTCTATCTTCTTCAAAGTAACTTGAAAATTTGAGCGATATAAAAACCAATGATACACCTTGAGACTGATTTTTGATTGTTTATATAGATAAAAATAATACTTACTGTTAAACTCTCAATTATAGAGTGACCTTTAAGTAAAGGAGCAATCCCATGAAAAGAAGACAAAGAGATAACTATCCAAAAGAGAAAACAACTTATTATCAAAATGAGCCTTATTATAATACCTATTATCAACCTGTGGGTTCACCACCGAAAAAGAAGAAAAGTAAACGGCTCTTTCTAAGAATGTTTATTATATTTCTGATTATATTTGCTTTGTTTACTGGATTAATGTATTTTTTATCATCTAGAGCGAATGTCGATGATTTACAAACGATTGAAAATAAGAGTAATTTTGTATCATCAGACAATATGCCGAATTATGTTAAGGGCGCATTTATATCTATGGAAGATGAACGTTTTTCTAAACATCATGGATTCGATATCAAAGGGACAACACGTGCATTATTTTCAACGATTGGTGAACGTGAGGTACAAGGCGGGAGCACCATTACTCAACAAACTGTAAAAAATTATTATTACAATAATGAACGTTCATTTACACGTAAACTAAAAGAATTATTTGTCGCGCATAAAGTTGAACAGCAATACAGTAAAAATCAGATATTAAGTTTTTATTTGAATAATATTTACTATGGTAATAATCAATATGATATTGAAAGTGCAGCAAATTACTATTTTGGTGCAACTACAAATCAAAATAATAGTAGTTATCCGATTATTACTGTATTACAAAGTGCAATGCTAGCAAGTAAAGTTAATGCCCCAAGTGTATATGATATTAATAACGTATCAAATAATTTCAAGAATCGAATTAAAGTGAATTTAGAAAAAATGAGACAACAGAATTATATTTCTGACAGTCAATATCAAGAAGCCTTATCGCAACTTAATAATTATTAATATAGTAATATAACAATTTAATTAAATATAAACTAAGAGTGAGAATGAGAATAAATAAACTTCCATTTCGCTCTTTTTTAATATCAAATACTATATGTGTTAGATTTTCTGTTATAAAATAAATATATTATTAAAATACAATTTTTAATTAGTATGAGGAGAATAATGATGCCGAAAATTACTAAAATAGAAGTTCAAAAAAATAATAAAGAACGATTTAATCTCTTTCTTGACGAAGCATTTGAAATGGGAATTGATATAGATACACTCGTTAAATTCAATTTGAAAAAGAATCAAATGATAGATGCTGCAGAAATGGAAAAAATTCAAAAATACGAACACTATCGTCTAGGAGTTAATATGGCAATACAATATTTATCATATAAAAAACGAACTGAAAAAGAAGTTAGTGATTATTTGAAAAAGAATGATATTAATGAAATGGCAGTAGAAAAAGTGATTGAATATTGTTATAAAGAGCAATATATTAATCATGAAGATTATGCTGAAAGTTTAAAAAATACAATGATCAACACAACAGATAAAGGACCTGAAGTATTTAAACAAAAACTATACCAAGTTGGAGTAGAACCTAATATTATAGATAGATATGTTAAACGATATGAAGAAGAGCAACCTATAGAATCTATCATTCATGTTGCTAAAAAAATAATGAAAACTAAAAAAGGTCCTGTTGTTAAAGTAAAGCAAAAAGTAATGCATAGCTTAATCCAAAAAGGATATACAATAGAAACTGCACAATATGTACTTAATGAGTTAGACTTTGCTCAAGACGAAGAAGTGCTAGATGACTTATTACAAAAGGATTTAGAAAAAGTTTATAATAAACAATGTCGTAAATATGATGGTAATACATTAAAAATGAAAACAATAGAAGCACTTATGAGAAAAGGATATAATTATGATAAAATAAAAATTAAATTAGCAGAAAGTGGTATTTTAGATGAGTGACAAAAGATTAAGTGAAATGTCTGAACAGGAATTGAGACATGAAATACAATTATGTAAAGAAAAAATGCGTAAAGCTGAAATGAATGGCATAATGAATGAATATGATGTTTATGAAAGTAAAGTCATTGTAGCTGAGAGTTATTTAGTCGATCGTTCTAAAATTAATATAGGCAGAATGTATAAATTAAATGATGGTAGTGAACAATACTTTAAAGTTGAACGTTTAAAAGGGGTTTTTGCTTGGGGTTATAGAATAAATAGTACGAATCCTGAAGAGGGTTTACCCATTGCATTATTAAAAATTTAGAAGGATGTAACACAAATGGGAAGTTCAATCGTTTTAAAATTATTAAATGTTACACAATACTATAGAAACCAAAAGAATAGAAAGTGGTATTTGCCGTTTGGATATGGCGCGGAAGACATAGAATTAAATAAAATAACTTTACACATTTATCAAGGAGAAGCTCTTGCACTCATAGGAGAACCTGGTTCATCCAAAACATTGATTGGAAGAATTATGGCACAAGATATTGCACCTGATAGAGGGAAAGTTGTACAATCAGCAAGTATTTATTATGGAGATATAAAAAACAAACATTTATTAAATATGTCTGTTAAAAGTTATATTGAAGAAACACAATGCTTATTTAATTACGAGACGTCTTCACATATTGTCGATCAAATTATTAAATATGCGCATTTAGATGATAAATCTTCGATTCAAGTGAATAAACTTAGTCACTCTGAGTATGCGCAATTGATTTTAAGTGTTGCAAGAGTTTGTAAAACAGAAATTATTATTTTAAGTCATATTCTCGAATATCTTGATGAAGCTTTTTTAAATAAGGCGAAACAACTTTCAAAAGACTATGTGTCTAATGACTTATCAATTATATTTGTAGACGATGATATTTCTAAAATATCTCAAGTAAGTAACTATGTTACATGGATTTCTCACGGACAAGTGCGTATGGAAGGGTCTTTAAATGACGTTTTACCAGTATTTAATGATCATGAAAGAGATAGATTAAGTATCGAAGATGAAGAAACACTTAAGAATTTTGATTTGGATTGGAAGAAAAGTAGAAGTAGATTGCCGGAAATGAGTTATAACTTTAAAAGAGTCGAACGATACAAACATGTTAAAGTTCCGGATTTTATAGTTAAATTTTGGACGCTTTTAGTTTCAACGTTAATCGTCTTAGTGTTACTTGGCGCACTGGTAGTGAATAATATAGGGAAAATTGAAATTCCTATCAACGAATCTCAGAAGAAAGTTCAAAATCAAGACACGGATTCTTTTGAAAATAAATTGTCTTATGGAATTGTTCTACATGATGAAGTGACATTATCAAATCATCAAGATATTGAAATGCCAAAATATTCTTTTGTGACGATTACTGGAGAAAGTGCTTCAAAATACCGCTTAATTGTCGATGATGATACATATGAAGTAGGTAAGAACAAAATTTATTATTTTAATCCTGCTGCATTATATGAAACGCATAAATTTAGTACTTTAGCGCCTTATATGAAGTCAAACTACAGTAAGTATGTTGATTATTTTAATACTCAATTACATAAACCACATAAGCAAGTGAAAAAGACGCTTGTTCCTGAAAAAGATCAACGATTTGTGGTGCCTATTACACAACAACCTATTAAAATGTTATTTAATGATGAGGATAAGTTAACTGGTTTTGTATTTCCTATAGTAGATAAATCAAAATTAGAGCGTAAATTTAATATTAAAAGTAATGTATGGATTTCAAAATTAAATAATGGATATTTAATTGCAGATATGAAAAATAGTAAATGGATTTATATCGAATTGTAGGTGTAAACATGATAGATAAGTTAATATTATATTTTAAACATTTTCCATCTCTTTTACATTTGGCTAAAGCAAAAGTAAAAGAGACTTGGAAATATGATGTGATTTTATTTTTAATACAATTAATTATCATTAGTATCATAATTGGAGTGATGTATTTATTTAATACAGAAGAAATTGAAAAGGCCCAATGGATATATCGAATGATTGCGTTCTATACTTTTGTAACCATTGCTTATATTATATATAAATCATTCAAATTATATAAGTATGATTATCTTATTGCTAAATCATTTCAACTCACACCTATTATTACGCCCATCCTTAATGCACTGATAGGGGCTATCATCATCTGTGTTTTATCATTGATTACATCAATCTTTAAGCCAGTAAACCTTGAAACATCGGTGATATCTTTTGTTTATTTTATACTAATGTCGATTATATTTATTGTTTTTATATCAATAACATTAAGTTTATTGACTTTAATAAGTAAAAAAGTATTTAAATTTTATGTGGTAGCAACAATTGTGTTATTCTTTTTAGTACCTATCATTTTTATACCTAACAATAAGGCAAATATGATTGATCAAATATTAAAAATTAATCCATTATATTATTTGATTGACGGATTATCATCTTCAATTGTTTTTGGAGCTGTAAATATGTACAATATTGTGTATCATATTTATTTTATTGCTTTTTTAGTATTAATTGGAGTTATCAATTTTATTTTAACTCGACTTGTTGCCCATAAGAAATATGAATATATTTAATATATGAGTGAATCGTTATAAATAACATATATTTTTTATAATTTTATAATAATAACCCCTAAATGACTGTCAATAAGTCATCTAGGGGTTGTTTAAATTATAGTTAAAGTTAATAGATTAATGAGAGTACAATTTTTTTTGAAGTTTTTCTTCTGTAAATACCCATCCAATATAGGAATGGTCAATTTTTTGATCTTGAGTAAGATGTGCAATTGCTGCAAAAGAATAATGTCCTTTATTTAGATAACGTAAATCTATCAATCTTATCTCAGTTGTTTGATCATCAAGTTTACGTATTTGCCAACGATAGATAGAAGAGAATTTTAAAAACGTTCTTATTTCAGGATTACTTTTTATTTGCCATAAAAGTGTATCAGATGAGAATTGTTGACGTTTTACTTTATCACTAAACGTTATATTACGACCATAAGCTCTACCTACATAATCATAGCTTTCAGTTTGAATAGCTACACGCCATTCCATAAATTTCATAGTAGGTGCAACAAAAATTTTCACAGGATGATGTTCATCATGAATGAGTTTCAACGCTTGAGATTTGATTATTGATTGCATTTTAAATCTAACGATATAATAAATAATTAAAACGCCAATAATTGGAAAGAACACTAGATATGGATGAATGCCTAATAACCATAGCGTGATTCCAATACATAATATTAAAAAAATAATTGGATCGAATGTATTGATTACACCGAGTTGTATCCACTTATTTGATATAGGTCTAAGTGCTTGTGTACCATATGAATTAAAGATATCTACAAAAACATGTAAAAAGACCGCTAACTGAGCCCACATCCATATATGAGTCACATCTACATGTGGAAAGATAACGTATATTATAAAAGCAAGTAATATTGGCCATAAAATCGTAAAGGGTATGGAATGTGTAATACCACGATGATGTGAAATATAAGTTGCATTATTTTTTAATTTTAAAACCGTATCGCCATCAGGTATTAAAGAACCCGCAATTAAAGTTGTTGCAGTAGCTGTCATAGAATGTGACATTGCTGGGTCTTGTGTAGCTAAAGCAGTTAGTCCAATGCCGATAGCAATATGAGTGGCTGTATCCATAAAAGTTCACTCTTTTCATCTTGATTTAATATATATTATAATCTAAAAATTAGAATAACAAAATTAAGATACTTATCAAATATTAGAAAGTATTATAACTTATAAATTTTTTTATGTAAGAGAAAGGATAATTTAATGTTAAATGAAACGACATTTAAAAATAATATTGTGACATGGTTTGAGAAAAATCAACGAGAAATGCCTTGGAGAGAAACAACTAATCCATATTATATATGGCTAAGTGAAGTTATGCTTCAACAAACACAAGTTAAAACGGTCATTGATTATTACAATAAATTTATTCATCGATTTCCTACAGTTAAAGCGTTAAGTGAAGCAGAAGAAGATGAAGTATTAAAGTATTGGGAAGGTCTTGGATATTATAGCCGTGCCCGCAATTTTCATACAGCAATTAAAGAAGTACATCATAATTATAATGGTGAAGTGCCATCATCCCCTAAAGTTTTTGGTGAATTAAAGGGAGTAGGTCCATATACTCAAGCAGCTGTAATGAGTATTGCTTTTAATCGCCCTTTAGCTACTGTAGATGGAAATGTGTTTAGAGTATGGACTCGACTTAATAATGACTATCGTGATATCAAATTACAATCTACTAGAAAATCATTTGAAAAAGAGCTTCAACCTTTTGTACAAGAAGAAGCGGGTACGTTTAATCAATCAATGATGGAATTAGGTGCAACAATATGTACACCTAAGAATCCGTTATGCCTATTTTGTCCAGTGCAGGAAAATTGTGAAGCATTTCGAAAAGGAACTACGTTAGAGTTACCTATCAAGACTAAAAAGCAAGCTAAGAAAATAATTAATCAGGAGGTTTTTTTAGTCAGAAATCAGAAAGGTCAATATCTGATTGAAAAACGTCAAGAAAAGCTACTTAATGGTATGTGGCAATTTCCGATGTTTGAAAGTCCTAATGGGATTCAAAAACTAGAATATAAGTTAAACCAGTCATTAACTTTAGCTGAGAACGCAATATTTCAATTAAAGCATCAATTTACACATAAAACTTGGAATTTAAATGTTTATAGTGTGATTGAAGATATAAATATTGACTCAGCACAATTACCAGACTTTATGGAATGGTTTGATTTAGAAAATCGAGACGATTATTCTTTCCCAGTATCAATGAGTAAAATATATGAGTTTATTGTTGGTAAATAGAAAAACATATTATCTCTCTATATCTCTTTAAAGAAGTTTAAAAAAATATGGTATAATTCGAATTGTAAAAACTTTAAAAGGTGGTGTGGAGTATGGTTAAAGAATCCATACCTAAAGAAGGCGAAAATATAAAAATCCAAAGCTATAAACATGATGGAAATATTCATAGAGTATGGTCTGAAACAACGATTTTAAAAGGAACAGATCACGTCATCATTGGTGGGAATGATCATACCTTAGTAACTGAAAGTGATGGACGTACATGGATTACTAGAGAGCCTGCAATCGTGTACTTTCATTCTGAGTATTGGTTTAATGTAATTTGCATGTTTAGAGAAGATGGTATTTACTATTACTGTAATTTATCTTCGCCTTTTGTATGTGATGAAGAAGCTTTAAAATATATTGATTATGATTTAGATATTAAAGTTTATCCAAATGGTAAATATCATTTATTAGATGAGGATGAATATGAACAACATATGAAACAAATGAATTATCCTCATGAAATAGACGTAATACTCAGAAGAAATGTAGACATTTTACAACAATGGATAGAACAGAAAAAAGGTCCTTTCGCTCCTGACTTTATAAAAGTTTGGAAACAAAGATATAAAAAAATTCGTAATTACTAAGCATAATTGAGGCAAATAGTAATTAATTAGTTTATAGTACTTGAGTAATAAATAAGAGGTTGAAACTACTTGCCTATTCTTAAATAAATGAGTTTATGAATAGAGGGTTCAACCTCTATTCATTTTTTGATAATAAAATTAAGGAGGAGTCAGTGTGATTCGACGATATTTAGAATTTGTTAAACCATATAAATATCGTATTTTCGCAACGATTATTATTGGAATTATAAAATTTGGTATTCCAATGTTAATTCCATTATTAATTAAATATGCGATTGATGGTGTCATTAATAATGGTACATTAACTACCAATGAAAAATTCCATCATCTTGCTATAGCGATAGGTATTACTCTATTTATATTTTTAATTGTGCGCCCGCCAATTGAATACCTTCGACAATATTTAGCACAATGGACGAGTAATAAAATTTTATATGATATTCGTAAGCAATTGTATGACCATTTACAAGCTTTAAGTGCTCGATTTTATGCAAATAATCAAGTGGGACAAGTTATATCGAGAGTAATTAATGACGTAGAACAAACGAAAGACTTTATTTTAACTGGGTTAATGAATATTTGGTTAGACTGTGTAACGATTATTATTGCGCTTTCTATTATGTTCTTCTTAGATATTAAATTAACACTTGCAGCAATTATTATTTTTCCTTTTTATATCTTTACAGTATATTTTTTCTTTGGACGTTTAAGAAAATTAACACGTAAACGTTCACAAGCATTAGCGGAAGTACAAGGATTTTTACATGAACGTGTTCAAGGTATGTCTGTAATAAAAAGCTTTGCAATTGAAGATAATGAAGCGAAAAACTTTGATAAAAAAAATAAAAACTTTTTAAGTAGAGCGTTTCAACATACTTCATGGAATGCCTATTCATTTGCAGCTATTAATACAGTCACAGATTTAGGTCCTATCATTGTTATTGGAGTAGGGTCATATTTAGCAATCACTGGTTCAATTACAGTAGGTACCTTAGCAGCTTTTGTAGGATATTTAGAACAATTATTCGGACCATTAAGACGTTTAGTTTCTTCATTCACAACTTTAACGCAAAGTTTCGCCTCTATGGATCGTATTTTTCAATTAATGGATGAAGACTATGACATTAAAAATAAAAAAGGTGCACAACCTATTGAAATAAAAGAAGGACATATTGAATTAAAAAATGTAAGCTTTAAATATAATGAAGATGAATCTTTAGTTTTAAAAAATATAAATTTAAATATAAACAAAGGTGAAACAGTAGCATTCGTCGGTATGAGCGGGGGAGGTAAATCTACGCTTATTAATCTTATTCCACGTTTTTATGATGTAAGTGAAGGTGAAATTTTGATCGATAGTCATAATATTAAAGATTATTTAACAGGAAGCTTGAGAAATCAAATTGGACTTGTTCAACAAGACAATATTTTATTTTCTGATACTGTAAGAGAGAATATTTTATTAGGACGTCCTGATGCTACTGAAGAAGAAATAATCGAAGCAGCTAAAATGGCAAATGCGCACGACTTTATTATGAATTTACCGAATGGCTATGATACTGAAGTTGGAGAACGTGGCGTAAAATTATCTGGTGGCCAAAAGCAACGTTTATCTATTGCGCGTATTTTCTTAAATAATCCACCTATATTAATTTTAGATGAAGCGACAAGTGCACTTGATTTAGAAAGTGAAGCAATTATTCAAGACGCATTAGATGTTTTAAGTAAAGATAGAACTACACTTATTGTAGCTCATAGATTATCAACAATCACACACGCAGATAAAATTATTGTTATGCAGCATGGCCAAATCGTTGAAACGGGTACACATAAAGAGCTGATTGCTAAAAAAGGTGAATATGAACATTTGTATAGCATTCAAGATTTATAACTAAATAATGAATACTAAAAAAGACAAACTCAACTTTGATAGTTAAGTTTGTCTTTTTTAGTATTGATATTTAATTTTTATAAATCAAAATCTTCATCTTGAATTTCAATATCCGTGTCATTACGATGATACGTAAAGAAACTTAATCTTAGTCTATCTAAATGCTCTAAATAATATCGATATTCTTCAATAGCTGCGATAATTTGCATGATATTCGAATATGAATATTCTACTTGATATGGATTTTGAATTAATTGATATTGAAAAGCATCCATAAGATTTTTCTTTTGAGGATTTAAAATTTGATTATCAAAATCATCTACATTATAACGCGCCTTTTTTGATAAACTTTTTAAAATTTGTTCATGATACGCTGTTAATGAATCTAACTCTAATTTAATTTGAAATAATAAATTATGATTCGTATTATGCAAATCATTTTGATATCTAGCCATACGATTTAATACTTCGTAAGCTTGTCGAGTTGTTCCAACGACCTCTTTAAATAATATCTTTTTACGATTTTGTTGGAAAGCAGCTTTTCTTGTAAACGTACGTTCTTCGTGATAATAGTTATAGATTTGTTCTAATTTTATGATGCGAGATTCTAACTGTTCACCATCTTCTTTTATCTGATGATATTCAGAAGTATCATTAATCACAAGTTTAAACCATATAAATATGTCGGAAGAAATATTAACCGCATTATGATAAATTTTAGTTTCGAATTTTGGAGGTAAGAATACTAGGTTTACAAGTGAAGCACTTAAAACTCCAATCATTACTAAAATAAATCTAAATGTAGCTGCAAGATAAAACGATCCTGTATGTTGCCCCATAATGATTAACGCAGTGACACCTGCTAATGTTGCTACATGCGCCAAGTTTAATTTGTATAAAATGGCGATTAATAGAATGACTGTGATACCCATAATCACAATGTTTTTACCAAAAATGGTTACCATAATCACTGCTAATATAGCACCGATTAAATTACCTGTAGCTTGTTCAGATATCGTTTTCATTGAACGATATATATTAGGTTGCATTGCAAAAATAGCACTTATTCCTGCTACAGATTTCAAACCAACATTATCAGGTAAAAAAGAAGCGATAAAAAGGGCGAGAATGATAGCAATTCCAGTTTTAAGTATACGTGCGCCTAATTTCAAATACAACGCTCCTTTAAATAACAAGTTTATAGTTTAATGTATTTTTAAATTAGTATACACTCAACAAATAAAACTATACAAGTATACGCATATATAAAAACCCAAGAATGTATATTTACGATATGACATTCTTAGGTCCGTTAAATTTTAAATATTATTTCATTTGACTGAAGGCATAGTCAGCCGCTTCTAATGTTCGATCAATATCTTCTTCAGTGTGTTCAGTAGTTAAGAACCATGCTTCAAATTTAGAAGGTGCTAAATTAATACCTTGGTTAAGCATAAGTTTAAAGAATTTTGCAAATGCCTCACCATCAGAATTTTCTACTTGTTCGTAGTGTGTTACTTTTTCATCTGTAAAATAGAGTGTTAGCGATCCATAAATACGATTAATTGTTGCAGTAATATGATGTTTTTCGATAAGTTTATTTAAACCATCTTCTAAACGTTTACCCAAATTATCTAATTTCTCACATACACCATCTTGCTCTAAAACTTCAAGTAATGCAATACCTGCTCTCATTGAAAGTGGGTTACCTGCCATTGTTCCTGCTTGGTATGCTGGGCCTAATGGAGCAACATGTTCCATGATATCTTGACGGCCACCGTAGCCACCGATTGGTAATCCACCACCAACAATTTTACCAAATGCTGTTAAATCTGGATAAACATTTAATAAATCTTGTGCAGCGCCATAATGGAAGCGGAAAGCAGTGATGACTTCATCGTAAATCACTAAAGCCCCATGTTCATGAGTGATGTTGTTAACTTCTTCTAAAAAGCCTGGTTGAGGTTTTACCATACCAAAATTACCTACAATAGGTTCTACTAATACAGCTGCTACTTCATCTCCCCAATGTGACATGGCTTCTTTATAAGATTCAATGTCATTGAAAGGTACAGTAATGACTTCTCTAGCGACACTTTCAGGTACACCAGCTGAATCTGGAGAACCTAATTGAGAAGGTCCGCTTCCTGCAGCAACTAATACTAAATCAGAATGGCCATGATAAGACCCCGCAAATTTAATAATCTTATTTCTTTTAGTATAAGCTCTAGCAACTCGAATTGTAGTCATTACTGCTTCTGTTCCAGAATTAACAAAACGAATTTTTTCTAATGAAGGAATAGCTGCTCGTAATTTTTTACTAAAATCAATTTCAAGTTCAGTCGGTGTACCATATAACACACCTTTAGCCGCTTGATCTTGGATAGCTTCAGTAATATGAGGATGAGCATGACCAGTGATTATAGGACCATATGCTTGTAAATAATCAATGTACTTATTTCCATCGACATCGTAAAGATAAGCGCCATGACCTTCACGCATAACTACGGGAGCACCTCCGCCAACAGCTTTATAAGAGCGTGAAGGAGAATTAACTCCACCTAAAATATATTCATTTGATAACTTTTGAAGACGTTCACTTTCAGTGAAATTCATAGAGTATCAACCTTTCTTATTTAATAATATTCATTACTATCGTAACATAATAATTATAATATGAAGAAATGAGTGATACGATGTTAAAAATAGGAGATCTTTTTCCAAAATTTGAATTAGAGAATCAAAATGGTGAATTAATTACTAATGAAAAAATTATGGGAGAAAAAACAATATTATATTTCTACCCACGAGATAACACACCAACGTGTACAACAGAAGCATGTGACTTTAGAGATAATATACAATACTTTAATGATATGAAAGTTAAAGTTTATGGTATTAGCGGGGATTCTAGAAAAAAACACGAAAACTTTATTAATAAGCATCATTTGAATTTTGATTTGTTAGTTGATGATGAATTTAAGTTATCGAAGGCAGTAGGAATATATCGTTTGAAGAAAAGTTTTGGAAAAGAAAATATGGGAATAGTGAGAACAACGTTTGTAATAGATGAAGCGGGATATATTACAAATATCATTGAAAAAGTAAAAGTTAAAACACAAATAGATGAATTAAAACAAATGCTGGAGTGAGATAAATGAAAATCGTAAGCTTGAAACGTTTAGGTAATATAGAAAATGAATTAATAGAAAAGTATCCTGATATTTCATTTTTGTTTTATGATAAAGCAGATAATATTCCAGATAATGAAAAAAAAGAACTCGAGGTATTGATAGGGTATGACGGGGAGATTAATGAAAGATTTATAAAGTCTTGCCCGAATTTAAAGTGGATTGCATGGTATGCAACAGGCGTAAACAATCTACCATTAGAGTATATTAAGAATAAAGGAATTATTTTAACCAATACTAGAGGAATACAATCAAAGCAACTTTCAGAATATATACTAACTTTTATATTAGATGATCATAAAAAAATGAAAACATCATTTATTAATCAACAAAAGCATATTTATGATAGTACTTTGACAGGTAAACGTTTAAAGGATGAAACAATTTTATTTTTAGGTACTGGAGCTATTGCTCAAGATACTGTAAAGTTATTGACACCTTTCGAATTGAAAATAATAGGTGTAAGTAAAACAGGAAAACAAAAAGAAGGATTTAATCAAACATATGAGATAAATGAATTAGACGAACTATTAGGAGAAGCGGATATAATAATTAATACGTTACCAGAAACCAAAGAAACATATCATTTATTAAACAAACATCACTTCCAATTAATGAAGGAAGATACCTTATTTATTAATGTAGGAAGAGGAACTATAGTAGAAGAAGACGATTTAATTGAAATACTTAAAGAAAAATTAATACGTCATGCTTACTTGGATGTATTCGAAAATGAACCACTAGAATCAGAACATCCACTTTATGATTTAGATAACGTGACAATTACTGCACATATAACTGGTAATGATAAAGAAAATAAAAAGGAAGCAACGAAAATATTTGAAAGAAATCTATCTCATTTTCTCAATAAAGAAGAAATAAGTGAGAACGTAGTAGACTTAAAAGATGGCTATTAATATAAAACTTATGGAATAATTGACAATGCCGTATGAAAGTAGTTATATTATTAATAAGATAATAATAATTATAAAGTAGAAAGATGGTGAAAATGATGAGTGCAGAAATAGAATCAATTGAACATGAGCTTGAACAAGCTATAATAGCATTAAGAAAGTCAGGCGTTCGTATCACGCCTCAAAGACAAGCTATTGTTAGATTTTTAATTAGCTCACATACACATCCTACAGCGGATGAAATTTATCAAGCACTTTCACCTGATTTTCCTAATATAAGTGTTGCGACAATTTACAACAATTTAAGAGTATTTAAGAAGATAGGTATTGTAAAAGAATTGACTTATGGAGATGCATCAAGTAGGTTCGACTTTAATACTCATAATCATTATCATGTTATTTGTGAACGATGCGGTAAAATAGTAGATTTCCACTATCCTCAATTGGATGAAATTGAACAATTAGCTCAACACGTTACAAACTTTGACGTAACACATCATCGAATGGAAATTTATGGATTGTGTGAAGAATGTAAAAATAAAG
This sequence comes from Staphylococcus sp. HMSC068C09, assembly GCF_001813735.1. Classification (NCBI taxonomy): domain Bacteria; kingdom Bacillati; phylum Bacillota; class Bacilli; order Caryophanales; family Staphylococcaceae; genus Staphylococcus; species Staphylococcus sp. HMSC068C09. The sequence goes on along the minus strand of NZ_KV813733.1, from coordinate 459 downwards.
AATAAAGTTAGGCAATGACTTTAATGTCATTGCTTTTTTTGTTTATAAGTAATCAAAGAATTTAAAAGATAAATATTAAATAAAAAATACCATAGAGTTTTAGTATAAAAAATACTCATTAAAGATAATGAATACATTTAGTGTGAAATATTAAACAATTTTATATTATAAAATTCATTGACGTTCAATAATAAACTTGCTATTATATAAAAGTCGTCAAAAACAAAAGATATTGTTTGAAAACGCAAAGTAAATTAGTTTAAAACAATGTTAAGAAAGTGTAATTTTGACTATTGATTATAAAAACAATTTATTATAAGATATTATTTGTTGAAATATTAATTAACTTCAAGAAAAGAAAAATTAAAAAAGTTCTTGACAAAAATAATTAGTATTTGATACAATTAATAAATGTAATTGTTAAAACGAACATTGAAAACTGAATGACAATATGTCAAC
>NZ_KV813732.1:33154-51126 GCF_001813735.1 Staphylococcus sp. HMSC068C09 | reverse complement strand
AGGCTGAGGTTTTGCCATTAAACTACACCCGCAATATATAATGATTGGAATTGATTTGGTGCGGCCGAGAGGACTTGAACCTCCACGGGATTTCTCCCACTAGGCCCTCAACCTAGCGCGTCTGCCATTCCGCCACGACCGCTGGCAAAACGCAATAATCTATTGATTATCGAGAACAGTATTTATTGTAAATGATTTGTAATAAAAAGTCAATAACTTTTTAATATTATTTTAAACAAATTTACTATTTTTTAATGTTTACGTCATTCATTAATACAACGATAACTATAATACATACTTTTTAAACATAAGTCAATAGTTTTTATTAAAAAGTTTAAAAACCTACAACATTGTAGGTTTTTAAAGGACATTGTTATATTAGTAAAGTCTTATTGTTCATATTTAAATTTATTTATAAATACATCTTTAATTTCAATTTACTTCCACATTTACCACATCTCATTTTATCAGTATTAACTTTTCTAATTCTTAGATATGTAGTTTTACATTTACAACATTGATATATATAATTTGCTCTTTCTTCATAGCTTTGAATCGGCTGACAAAATCTTGGTGCTTGAACTTTATTGCTTAGCATTTTAAAGTCATGATCCTTATGTTGATAACCTTTTCCGGATAAATGTAAATGATAATGACATAGTTCATGCTTTATGATATTTATTAAAGCCTCTTTTCCAAAACGAGAAAATTGCTTCGGATTAATCTCAATATGGTGTGTAGATAATACATATCGTCCGCCTGTTGTTCGTAATCGAGAATTAAAATACGCTTTATGTTTAAAAGGTTGTTTAAAATACTCAAGTGAAGTTGTTTCTACTAACTTTTGAAGCATTTTATTATTCATTAGGATTAATCATAGTCAATGATACTTTTTCTTTATTTTTATCAATATTTAAAATCCAAACATCAACTATATCTCCTACACTAATAACATCCATAGGATTTTTAACATATTTCTTTGATAATTTTGAAATGTGAACTAAACCATCTTGTTTAACACCTATATCTACAAATGCTCCAAAATCTACTACATTTCTAACCGTTCCACTTAACTTCATACCTTTAGACAAGTCTTCGATTGATAATATGTCAGATTTTAACTGTGGTGTTTCATAGCTATCACGAGGATCACGATTTGGCGCTTTAAGAGATTTTATAATATCTTCTAGTGTTGGTTTGCCTATTCCAATTTCGTTTGATTTTTCTTCAATATTAATATCGCTAAGTGTTTGTTTAAGTTTATCTGAACCTAAATCATCAATTGATAGTTGTAAACTTTCTAAAAACTGATATGTCGCTTGATAACTTTCTGGATGAATAGATGTATTATCTAATGGTTCTTTACCATTAACTATTCTTAAAAATCCGATACTTTGTTCAAACGTTTTACTACCCAAACGTTTTACTTTGCTTATTTCGGAATGATGCTTTATAGATCCATTTTCTTCACGATAATCAATTATATTTTGAGCAATGGTACTTGATAATCCCGAAACATATTGAAGTAAAGATTTTGAAGCGGTATTTACATCTACACCTACTTGGTTAACTGCAGTTTCTACGACAAATGTGAGAGCTTGTTCAAGTTCTTTTTGGTTTACATCATGTTGATACTGTCCTACTCCAATAGATTTAGGATCAATTTTCACTAATTCACTAAGCGGATCTTGCACACGTCTACCAATAGACACTGCACTTCGTTCTTCAACTTGAAACTCTGGAAATTCATTTCTTGCTATTTCAGAAGCAGAATATACAGAAGCTCCTGCTTCATTTACGATAATAAATTGAGCATTTAGTTGATATTTTTTTATTACATTTGCTACAAATTGTTCCGTTTCACGACTTGCTGTACCATTACCAATTGCAATTAATTCAACATTATTTTCAGTTATCATTCTAACTAATTCTTTTTCTGCCAATTCTATTTTAGATTTTGGAGGATGAGGATATATAACACTTTTAGCAATAAATGTTCCAAAAGGATTAATAACAGCTAATTTACATCCAGTTCTAAATGCTGGATCGACACCTAAAATTTGTTTACCTTTCATAGGAGGCTGTAATAATAAATGTTTTAAATTTTCACTAAACACTTCTATAGCGTGATGCTCTGCTTTTTCAGTTAAATCATTTCGAATTTCTCTTTCAATTGAAGGCAAGATTAAACGTTTTAAACTGTCTTTAATTGCAGACTCAATATATTCAACTAGTTGATGAGCTTTTTTTACTTCTTGCGATTGTATAAATGTTTCTATTGAAGTAGTATCAAATTCAATTTTAATTGACAATACTTTTTCTTTTTCTCCACGATTCATTGCTAAAATTCGATGATTAACTATTCTTTTTATAGGCTCAGAATAATCATAGTACATACTAAATATCTCTTTTTCATCATTTGCTTGTTTTTTCTTTGTTGTCACAATCTTTCCTTGATAATAAACGTCTTTAAGTAAACGTTGTCGATACTTAGGATTATCCGAAATACGTTCAGCAATAATATCTTGAGCACCTTGAATTGCCTCATCAACTGTTTTAACTTCTTCACTTAAATATTTTCTAGCTTCTTCATTTACATTCATACTTTGTCCTTCTATTAAAAAGTGAGCTAATGGTGCTAATCCTTTTCGTTTTGCTTCAGTTGCTCTAGTTTTCTTTTTTTGTTTAAAAGGACGATATAAATCTTCTACACGTTGTAATTTTGTTTGTTGAAGAATGTCTTGCTTTAATTCATCAGTAAGTAAACCTTGTTGTTCAATATTATGTATAACTTCTTCTTTACGTTTTTGAAGATGCGCTACATATTGATATTCATCAGATATTTGTTTAATTTGAACCTCATCTAAACCACCAGTTGCTTCTTTTCGATATCTGGCAATAAAAGGTACTGTGTTATTTTCCTCTAATAGATTTAATACAGCTATGACTTGTTTTTCTAAAAATTGATATTTTTTTACAATATCATTAATTAATGTCTTTTCCATGTTATAACCACTCTTTGTATATAAATTCTCTTTAATTTTAACATATCTTTATTTTTACATTACATTTTTAACAATAAAAGGAGCGCCATAGAATTCAATATGAACTCATTGGTCGCTCCTCAATTTCATTGCTTAGCAGCTTGTTGTAATTTTCGTATTGCAGTTCGTTGTAATCTAGATACATGCATTTGACTAAGTCCAATACGTTCACCAGTTTCCTTTTGACTTAATCCTTCAATGAAAGTACATTGAATAATTTCTCTTTCTCTATCAGATAAGATTGGTAAAATACGTTCAAGAATCATTCGTTTTTCAGTAAGGTCGTAATTATCATCTTGTTGACCCATAATATCTAACAATGTAACTGTAGATCCATCCTTATCTGCTTCAATTGAATGATCTACGCTAAGTGCGTTATAGCTTTGACCCATTTCCATGGCTTCTAATACTTCTTCTTCATTTACTTCTAAACGGTTCGCAATTTCTAAAATTGAAGGAGAACGTCCGAGTTCATTCGTAAGTTCATCGCCCACTTTTTTTATTCTTGGACCAATTTCTTTAATTCTTCTAGGAACATGAACGCTCCATGTCTTATCTCGTAAATATCTTTTAATCTCACCAATAACAGTTGGCACTAAGAATGCTTCAAATTTGCGATCGAAAGATATATCAAATCTGTTAATAGCACCTATTAAACCAACCATACCCACTTGAACTAAATCTTCATGATGTGATTGTCCTTTTGAATACTTATATGCTAATGATTCAATTAGTTTGCGATAATGTTTAACTAATTTATCTTGCGCATGAGGATTTATATTGTCTTGGTGTTCTTTAATCCATTGGTTAATTTGTTCAGGTGATATCTCATTAACTGATTTCGACTCTTTCGTCATTATTTGGCACCTGCTCTTTTTTTATATACTTAATCATACTAATTGTTACACCAGACTCTTTTGAAACTTTTACTTCATCCATTAATGATTCAATCAAAAATAGCCCTAGCCCACCTTCACGTAAGAAATCGATATTTTCGTTTTCTTGGTAAGGCCCTAATTTTGATTTTGTAGATTCGTAGTCAAAACTTTCACCTTGATCTGAAATAATAATCTTAATTTTGTCATCAAATAATTCAAAACAAATATTAATCATACCATTTTGTTCACTATGTTTATACGCATGTTTGACAGCATTAGTAACCGCTTCACTTACTGCAATTTTTGAATCTTCAATATCATCGTATGAAGCACCTGCTCTTGTAAATACTCCTGATAAGGTAAGGCGAATTAAACTTACATATTCTGCTGAGGCAGGTAACTTCATTTCAATATAATCATTTTTGAGTGACAAATTACTCTACCTCCGTTCCTTCATTAACGTGCATTAAATCTTTTAAACCAGTAATATCAAATAATCTACTAATTCTATCTGTGACACCTAAAATATATAATTCTTTATCATTTTGATTTAGAGCCTTTAATGTTCCTACAAATAAGCCTAAACCCGTTGAATCCATATAACTTACATTTGCTAAGTTCACGTGAATATCATGATTTCCTTCTTGGCGCATAGGCACAAGTACTTCTTCTAACTCGGGTACTGTATATACGTCTAACTCTCCACCAACAATAACTTCATAATAATCATCATGGGTTATCGTTTCTATATTAAGATTCATTTACTTACACTCCTAATCTTTTTCGATATGTATACTATAGCAACTATACCCATTATTATTATAATATAATCAAAAAATTAAATAATTAATTCACTCTTTTTATTACTAAAATTGTCATGTCATCTCTTTTTTGCGTATTTTGTATTTTTAAAATGGCTTCATATAAGATTTGAACAATATCTTGGGGATGCATATGCTTATATTTTCTAATTAAATTAAGAACAGTATCTTTTGCAATAAACTCCCCCTTTTTATTTCTAGCTTCTGTTACACCATCAGTAAAAATAATAATTAAATCATCTAAATATATTGGAATTTCTTGTTGACTATATCGCGTATGTTGACTTACACCAAGTACTCTTCCTCGAACTTCAATTTCTTCAAATGTTTCAGTTTCAGCTCTATAAATGTATCCTGGTTCATGACCTGCTGAACTACAATATAATAAGTGATTCATTTCTTCATATAGTCCATAAAACATCGTGACGAACATATTTTGATTAACATTTTTTTCTACCACACGATTGAGTCGTTTTAAACCATCACTTGGTAATTGTGAATGACCATAGGAATCCATTCCAAATTTAATCATACTCATTGCTAATGCTGCTGGAATCCCTTTCCCTATAACATCTGCTACAGCAAAACTCATCGTACCATCTCTATGATCAATTAAATTAAAATAGTCTCCACTTACTTTTTGAGCAGCTACTGAAATAACACCTATTTGTATACTATCAAACTGTGGAATGTCTGTTTTTAACATCGTTTGTTGAAGTCTAGAGGCTAAGTCAATTTCTTTATCGTGGAATTGCATTTTATCAACTAAATTTTGATAATCTCTATAGCTATATCCAAAGCCTTTTACTACTTCTTCTAATACATCTAATGTATCTAAGATTTGAGATGTTTTTAAATTTAAAGAAGCAATATACGTTTTATGTAAATCAACAACATCTTCTGGTAGAATATCCTTTTTGATTACTTCTTCAGTGAATTCATCGCACTTCTTTAAAAATTGTTCTTTATTTTTAGTAACCAAGCTCTCATCTATAAGTTGCTTATAGTTTTTTTTAAATTCTTCCACGAATTTTGCCTCCTTACTTCATAGCTGATTAAAATATGTTTAAATATTGTCTGACACAATACAACATTTTAAATTTATTCATTAATATCAAATGTATATTATTCTAAAATAACTCTTCTACTTAAAAAGGGAGCAAGACAGTATTCATTTTGTGAATATGCTGTCTTACCCCCGCAAGGTTAATTGAAATTGAAAACTTGAGTTAAATATTTTCAATTCAGTTAACTACTGCGATATCTCTAAATAGTCATAAACTTACTCAATACTATCATTGAATTCAACTGAATTTAGTCTAATTAAAACTTTTCAAAAGTACAATTGATTTATTTCAAAAGTTTATTTCATATTTTTTGGATTATACATATAAAATACTAATTTTTTTGAGGACGAACATCGTGTAAACCTAAACTGATATCCAATGCATCGTCAACTTCTTTCATTTTATCTTCTGATAAATATGTAAGTTTCTCTTTCAATCTTTTTTTATCTAATGTTCGTATTTGTTCTAAAAGAATGACTGAATCTTTATCTAAACGATATTTTTTCTTTTCTATTTCTACATGTGTTGGTATTTTCGCTTTATTAATCCTACCAGTAATCGCAGCAACGATTACTGTAGGACTATATTTATTACCAGTATCATTTTGAATGATAACTACAGGTCTTACTCCCCCTTGTTCAGACCCTTGAACTGGTGATAAATCAGCTAAATATACATCGCCTCTTCTAATCATTCACTTTTATAATTAGATGTAAGATATGATTCGTTACAATCACAAGCTTCACATTCTAATGGAAATGCTTCTGTTGCTAGGGAGAGGTTTAAATCGGCCATTTGGACATAGCCCTCTTTTAATGATTGTTCAAGACTATGGCTTCTATTCTGATTAAAAGTTAACATACTATGAACCTCCAATTGATACAAACAAGACATTATAAACTTTAATTTAGTTTTATAATAACAAATTTTGTAACAAGTGACTATACTAATTTAATAATTCATTTGTAACTTCAAATTTTTTATTTAAATAATATATTCTTGGAAGTCTGCGTCCTAAATTACATAAAACTTCATAATTAATTGTATTTTGTTTTACAGCTAATGCCTCTACTGCTTGTGAAGAATTTAAATTGTTATCTATTAAAATAACCTCATCTCCTTCTTTCACATCATCTGGTACACTAATAATCATTTGATCCATGCATACTCTTCCAATGATTTCACATTGCTGTTGATTGACATTTACGGCAAATCCTTGCATAGATCTTAAGAAACCATCTGCATATCCAATTGGTAAAACCGCTATTTTCATTTTTTCAGTTGCAGTGAATGTACTTCCATAACTTACAGAGTCTCCAGGATTTAAATATTTAGTTTGAACAACTTGAGTTATTAATTTAGCACTTGGTTTTAATTGAACATCAACTTCATTTCTAACATATTCAGAAGGATAATAACCATATAGTGAAATTCCAAGTCTTAACGCATTGCATAATTTACAATTTGCTAATAAAGCGCCCGCTGAGTTTTGAGCATGTATATATTTTGGTCGCTCTGCTTTTGTTACCAACTCTTCAAAAAATGCATATTGCTGTTTCATTGAATCACCAGGTTCATCTGCATTGGCAAAGTGAGTAAAAACGCCGTCAAAAATAAGATTTGGATGTTCTTTAATAAGATTAATGACTAACTGATACTCTTCAAGCGTTTTAATCCCTAGTCTTCCCATTCCTGTATCTAATTTCACGTGAAGATATACATGATCTGAGTTATCTTCTATATAATGAATCGCTCGTTCTAACCAAAACTGTGAAGGCACAGTTAAGGTAATGTCATATTGAATCGCTTTATTTATATCTTTCGGTGATATCGCACCTAAAACTAATAGTTTAGCATTTATATTATGTAAGCGTAATTCAATGGCTTCATCTAAAGTAGCAACTGCAAAAAATTGAGCCCCATTATTTTCTAAAATTTCTGCTATTTTTACACTTCCTAATCCATATCCATTCGCTTTAATTACAGGAATCACCAACTTATCACTTTGAAGTGTTTTAAAAATATTATAATTGTATAGAATGGCATCAAGATCTACATTTAAATATGTCGGTCTATAAGCAACATCTGACATATGAAGTCCTCCTTATTTAAACTTATAAAAAATTGATATGATTTACTTTTCTAATATTACTTCACTCATTGCGTAATGTTGTGTATGCGTAATCGAGACATGAACAATAAAACCAGGATATTCGATGCAAGGTTTCCCCTTTTCATCGTTATAACAATCAATATCATTAAATGCTACCGTTTTTCCTAACCCTGTTCCTAATGCTTTACTAAATGCTTCTTTAGTTGCAAATCGTCCTGCTAAAAATTCTAATTTTCTTTTATCATTTTTAAAAGAGTTAAATTTTTGCTGTTCTTGCTCTGTTAGTATTCTATGTATTAATTTATCACTTTGTTTAATATACACGTCTTTTATTCGGTCAATTTCAATTAAATCAATACCAATACCATGTATCATATCCACACCTCACTTAATTATCCTTTATCATTCATATAGTTCGTGTTTTCTATTTTGAATCATTTGTTTTAAATAAATCGCTTCTTTTTTTGCAATTAGTTCTATATTGCATTCTCCACCTGCAGTAGATAAATGAAGATGTGCTAATTTATATTTTCTCATTATGAATCCTTCTATGACTTCTATATTTTGTATTCTATAAAACGGTATCATATCTGTTTCAACAGTTATGATACCTTTTCTAATATGAATCTCGTTTTCATCATAGTAATAACTGAAATAATGATATCTCAGAAGCGGAATAACAATAATAAATAGTATGATATAAAGCAATATAATGACTATAGAAATAATGATATTAATTGAAAGTTTTGATATATGAGTAAAATAAACATCTATCATATTGAGTAGAAATAAAAAAACAGTAATAATTATAAGCCCTATCAATGATGTGATTCTCATCACCTTTAGACCACTCGTGTTCATAAAACTATGTTCATTCAATCTTAGACCCTCCTAAATAGGTCTCAATATTTAATTGAACCTGTTTTTCAGAAGCATATTTAAGCTTAATATCTTCATTTACCGCACCCTTAGCTATAATAAAATGTAAATGTGCTAAATGGCTCTTTTCTAACAATGGATTTTGATTAACATTCATACCAATAATTTTATCCTTTTTAAAATAATAAGAATTAATATGCATGATACTTACTTGACGAAGTGCAATTTCATTTTTTCTATTGCATAATCCAGAAACAGATATATACACATACGCATGAATTGCCATAAAGATAATCATAATTATCGCTATCATATAACTCCATATACTCCAATAGTAAGCACCTATAGTTGCACCAAGAATTAATATGATACTAGGTATAAAAAAATGTCGATGATATCCTCGTTTTGGTACATTTTCAGTAATAGAGTTAAATTGCATTTCAGGAATTAATTTTCTAATAATAGAATATGCCTCTTTTTTATTAATAAATGGAAGAATCATAATTTTTCCATTTTCACTTACATCTTCATTAGATTTAACTTCTAAATCACTTGTAATAATAAAGTATATAGAGGTATATCCAAATAACTTTCTAATAAATGACTGTTTTTCTATAACTGCTTGTAATCGTTCAGTAGGCACTGTGATATTTTTTACATTTAGTAATCCATAAGTAATTTTCAACTCATTATCACGTTGTGTGATTGTATAGTTATAATAACGGAGAAAAACAATTAGAGTACCTATAACATAACAAAATATAAGTACAGTCAATATAATAATAGTCACTAAAAACGTCACTGACTGTATCCATTGAAAAAGACGAGACGTCCATTTTTCCCACGGGATAACATCTTCAAATGCACCTATAATAGGGGAAATAGTGGCGAATGCTACACCTATCACGCCACTGGTCAATGACATAAAAATCAACAGTTTATTAGACATTTTAAAAATTACTTTATTATTACTATTATCTTCAGATATTAATTCTTGTTCGCTATTATTGGGCTTATGATTAGTCTCTATTTCTTGACTATCTAACTGAAGTTGTCTTTTTTTAATTGTACGTTCAATCAATTCACTTTGTTGTTTCGAAATCGTTTCAAGTTCAATACCATCACTCGGCGTTTTAATTTGTAGTCGTACTCCACCTACTAATTGATTAATCAGTCCTTGTGTGGTATCTAAGGATTGAATTCGATTCAAATTTAATTCTTTGCGTTTTTTATTTAACCATCCAGATGTGACTATAAATTGATCATTTTCTATCCAATAACGCGTTAGACGTACTTTTTGAAATTGATTAATCATAGAAAAAAGAATAATCAATAAAAAGATACCTGGTCCAATATAATGTCTGATATTTGTAAAATCAAAATTCCATATATTAAATCCAATAAACACGATAATGACAAAAATGTTTTGCTTTATAACATTTATTAGACCCGTGAAATAAGAAATCGGATGTAGTTTTTGAGGTTTAAATATCATCATTACTACCTCGCATTTGTGATAAGATATGTAATATTAATCGTTCTGCTTCTTTATTAGAAACAACAGGTGTTGTGAGTTCATGACCTGCAGTTACAACAATGATTCTCTTAAGATTAAACTGTTTCAATAACGGATTTGTTTTAACCTTTAAAAGTTGTAACCTTTCAATTTTTGTTGTTTTGTACCTTTTAAAAATAAAAGTATTTAAAATTTCTATGTTCTTATTTTCTATATTATAAAATCTATAAGAGTATCTATTGATAGGTTGGAGAATAAAACGAATAAGAGAACAAATAGTTAACACAAGTAGAATATAAAAAATAAAATGTGGCCAGTGAAATGCTTTCCAACAACACAACCCACCACCCAAAATAATGAGCTCTATTAGTAACGTGACTCCACTTACTAACCAATGATATAAAAATGCGGATTTAGGACTTTTATGAAAAGAGTGATGTAATTGCACAATAAACTCCTTAACAATTTTTTTATATTATATCATACTATTTTTTAAAAATAATATGATAGATATTAATGTAAAAACCAAAACTGAATACTATCTATTTAAATACGATCAATTATCCTCTTTTTCTTTAAAATAATATTAGTATAAGCATTTATAAATTTAATAGGTAACTTATAATCAAAAAGAGCTTGAGACATATGTTTATACCTCAAGCTCAATCAAGCAAATTTATTCTTATCTATAACAACTATTTTTGTAAATCAGCAAACGTACGACCTTTGATAGATGTTTTTCTTTTATCTTGTCTATCTCGACGATCTTGTTTTTTACCTTTTTTCTTGTTGAAATTACCTTTTGATCGTTTATTTTTGTTATCAAATTTATTATTTCGTTTACCACCACGTCTTGATTGATTACCTTTATTATTACGACTCTTTCTTGCAAGTGGCTTTTCGAAAGTTAATTGAACTTCAACTTCATCGTTTGCTTCGACAAGTTCTTGTAATAATGAAGCTACTAATTCAGTACTATCATATTCTTCTAATAATTCACTAGAAATACGTTTTAAACGATCTTCACTCTCACGTGACATCCAGTTTTTAACTTTGTCTTTAATATCTTCTTCACGTGCTTTAAGCACTTCTTTACGATGAGGTGGTCTTAAAGCTTTCATTCTTCTGTCATTTACTTCTTCAATTTGACGAATGTAATCCATTTCAATTGGGTTAACAAACGTAACAGCAATACCTTCTTTACCTGCACGACCTGTACGTCCAATTCTATGTGTATAACTTTCAGTATCTTGAGGTATATCAAAATTATATACGTGACTTACACCTGAAATATCAAGACCACGTGCTGCAACGTCTGTGGCAACTAATATATCAATTTGATCGTTTTTGAATTTTTTAAGTACTTCTAAACGTTTGGCTTGTGTAATGTCTCCATGTAATCCTTCTGCTTTGTAACCCTTAGTAAGCAATGCACTTGTTAACTCATCCACACGACGTTTAGTTCTACCAAATACAATAGCTAACTCAGGTTGATGTACATCTAAGAAATTAGTAAATGTATCAAACTTTTCTAACTCTTTAACAATTGTATAGTATTCGTCGATTTGAGGATCAGACATTTCATTGTTTATTGTTTTAACAATTTGTGGTGACTTCATAAATTGTTGTACTAATGTCTGAATAGCTTTAGGCATTGTCGCTGAAAATAACATTGTTTGTCGTTGTTCAGCAGGGATTTTATCCATAATAAATCTCATATCATCAATGAAGCCCATGTTCATCATTTCGTCCGCTTCATCTAAAATTAAAGTATGAATATCATTCGTTTTTAATGTACGACGATTTAAATGATCGATAACACGTCCTGGTGTTCCTACTACAATTTGAGGCCCACGTTTTAACGCTTTAATTTGTCTATCAATTGGCATACCACCAAAGACAGTAACAACTTGAATATTTTGTCCACGACTGAATTCGCGTAATTGTTCAGCAACTTGCATTGCTAATTCTCTTGTAGGTGCTAAAATTAAAGCTTGAACGCCTGATTTTCCAACAACTTTTTCTATTAAAGGGATACCAAAAGCTCCTGTTTTACCCGTACCTGTCTGAGCTTGACCAAGGATATCTTTTCCTTCTAATGTATAAGGGATACTTTCTTTTTGGATCGGTGTTGGTTCTTTAAAACCCATTTCTTCTAGGGTTTTTACCGTTTTATCCGAAATCCCTAATTCTTTAAAATTTTGCAATATAATTCTCCTTTTAATTCTTTTATTTATCAATATACGTTTTTGTATATAAGGTCTTCTTATTACGTCAACTTCTATATAGTACCACCTAAAAATAGTTATAGCAATAAAGCAATTTTCATATCTACAGCAAATAACATTTTTAAGTAGAGTATTGGTTCTATTAAAATAATAAAAAGAAGTTGCTTTGAAACCTTTCATTTCTAAGCAACTCTTAATTATTATTAATAATTAAATTAAAGCATTTACTACTTCTTCAAGTTTATTACCACGTGACCCTTTAATTAACACTTTGTCATCAGGTTGTAAAATAGACTTTAAATAATGAGTCAGTTCATTTTTATCTGAAAAATAAGCTACATCTTCCACAAACTGGCCACCTGTACGACTTATAAACTTAGCATCATTACCGTAAGTAAGTAACGTATGAATACCTTTATTGTCCAAATAAGCACCTACATCTTCATGCATACGTTGACTATTTTCACCTAATTCTAAAGAATCAGCGAGTACAATGATTTTACGTCCATTCATATTACTTAACGTATCAATAGCAGCTTTCATACTTGTTGGACTTGCATTGTAAGCATCATTAATAACCGTAATTTGATTATTAGTAACATGTCGTTCCATACGCATACCTGTGAGTTGTACATTACTTATATTCTTTTGAATTGTGTCGTAATCTAAACCAAGTTCATGTCCAATTGCAATAGCGATAGTAGCATTTTTCATGTTGTGAATACCTAAAATTGGTAATTCATAATGTTCCTTGTTATTTATCGTAAATGCTATACCATCATTTTTACTATTTTCCACTTTACATACTAATGTATTGTCATGATTTAAACCAACACTAACAAGTTTAGCATCTTTCACATTTTCAACATGCGGTTTTAGAAGTGGTTCATCTCCATCATATATAAATGTGCCATCAGATTTAAGACCAATAGTAATTTCAGATTTGGCTTTAGCAATACCTTCTCTAGAACCTAAATCTTGCATGTGAGATTCACCAATATTTGTGATAACCGCAATATCAGGTTCCGCAATTTTAGATAACAATTCAATTTCATGGAATCCTGACATACCCATTTCCAAAATAGAAATTTCTGTGTCTTTGTCTAATTGAAGAATGGTTAAAGGTAAACCAATTTCATTGTTATAGTTACCTTGTGTTTTTTTGACTCTAAATTCGGTATGTAACACACTTTCAATCATATCTTTTGTTGTGGTTTTACCATTAGAGCCGGTCACTCCAATTACTTTTGGATTAACATGCTTTAAGTACGCTTTAGCTAATTGTTGTAAAGCAGTTAATGTATCATCTACCCATATAATAGGTCCTTGAATTGAATCGCTAATATCCTGTCCTTTTTCATAAAATGAAGCACCAGCACCATCTTTTAGTGCTTGTTCTACAAAACGATGACCGTCTACATTTTCACCTTTAAATGGAACAAATAACATCTCTTTTTCTACATGACGAGAATCGATAGTGACTCCTTTAATTTGATGTTCTAAATATGCTTCATCAATATCGCAAGATATCCATTTTTGAATTTGTTTTAAAGAAACTTCAATCATACTTAGGCTCCTCGCTTAATCGATAGTATATTTATTTTTCTTTTTATCTTCGTAACGTTCTTTAGCTAAATCAATTAGTTTAGTGATTAAATCAGAGTATGATAATCCCATATTTTCCCATAAACTTGGATACATGCTAAATGCTGTAAAACCAGGCATCGCATTTGTTTCATTAATGTAGATTTGATTATCTTCCGTCACAAAGAAATCGGCACGTACTAATCCAGAACAATCTGTAGCTTTAAATGCTTCTAATGCCATATTACGTAACGTCATTTGAACCTCTTCATCTAAATCTGCTGGAATTTGTAAACTGATTTTACCGTCTTTATATTTTGACTTATAGTCATAAAATTGAACATCTTTAATTACTTCTCCAGGCCATGTTGTTTCAGGATAATCATTACCTAAAACTGCGACTTCCACTTCACGTGCAATAATACCTTGTTCAATCACTAACTTACGATCAAATTGAAATGCTTCTTCAATCCCTTTTTTAAGTTCATCTTCATTATTACATTTACTAATACCCACACTAGATCCAAGGTTAGCAGGTTTTACAAATACTGGGTATGTTAATTTATCATTAACGAGTTTAATAATATTACCTTCATATTTTTCATATTCACTTCTTAAAAAACTAATATAAGGTAGTTGTGGTAAACCGCGATGTTCAAACAATTGTTTCATTACTAATTTATCCATCGAACTTGATGCAGCTAATACACCATTTCCTACATATGGTAAATCTAGCACTTCAAATAAACCTTGAATGGTACCATCTTCACCATTTGGTCCATGTAATAATGGGAAAATAGCATCATATTTACTTCCTTCCCCATTTTCTTTTAAAAGTAATGTAATTTCTCCAGGACTTATGTCTTCTAAATGTAATTCTTCAACAGTTTTAATATTTTTTGTAATATTTTCTTTTTTCTTCCATTGACCATCATTTGTAATATATATAATATCTACAAGATACTTGTCTTTATTAATCGCATTTAATACATTTTGTGCTGTTAAAATTGATACATCATGCTCAGCACTTTTACCACCATATACGATACAAATATTTTCTTTTACCATGTTTTATATCCTCCATCGAGAAAAATAATGACAAAAGCCATTTATAAATTGAAGTTTAATTACGCTTTTGTTTCTCTCATCATAATTATAATACTATAATGTATTAAGTTTAAATTGTTAATTATACTTTTCATTAACGATATGTAATTTAAATTATTCTTTCTAAATGTCCATATTATCACAGTATCAGTGTTTTTTGCATTTACCAATAAATAAAAATATGTATATTTCTTAAAGAATAGTCCATTCATGTTAATTGTTATTTTTTAGATTAAACTGCTTCGACTTTATATCATCTTCTATATTTTGTAGCATAATCATATAAAGTCATGTAAAATCTATATATACTATTCCATAGAATTTAAGGAGTTTTTTATGAAATATTCATCCCGTCAACAGCCTACAACACATTGGCTTCGAAAAATTGACTGGATACTTATAGCATTAATAATGATTTTAGCCATCATTAGTGTGACTACAATCAGTTCTGCTATGAGTGGCGGCCAATATAGTGCCAATTTTGGTATTCGTCAAATTATCTATTATATTTTAGGAGCAATACTAGCACTTATTGTGATGATTTTTTCTCCCAAAAAAATAAAAAATAATACATATATATGGTATATCTTCTTTTGTATCTTACTACTAGGTTTATTAATCATTCCTGAAACACCTATTACGCCTATTATTAATGGCGCTAAAAGTTGGTATGCTTTTGGTCCAATTAGTATTCAACCTTCAGAATTTATGAAGATTATTTTGATACTTGCATTGGCTAAAATCGTTTCTAATCATAATCGATTTACATTTAATAAATCTTTTCGTACTGATTTAATCTTATTTTTTAAAATCATTGGCATATCCCTAGTACCTATGATATTAATTTTACTTCAAAATGATTTAGGAACTACATTGGTTCTATGTGCCATTATTGTTGGAGTCATGCTAGTGAGTAGTATTACATGGCGCATTCTTGCTCCTATCTTTATTACTGTAGCCGTATTAGGAAGTAGCATTATTTTAGCCATTATATATAAACCCTCTCTGATTGAGAAAACGTTACATATCAAAATGTACCAAATGGGTCGAATCAATTCATGGTTAAATCCTTATGCTTATAGTAATGGAGATGGCTACCATTTAACGGAATCGTTAAAAGCTGTAGGATCCGGTCAATTATTTGGTAAAGGTTATAATCACGGAGAAGTATACATTCCAGAAAACCATACCGATTTTATTTTTTCTGTCATTGGAGAAGAAATTGGATTTATTGGAGCAGTGATATTACTTCTTATATTCCTAGCTTTAATTTTCCATCTTATCCGTTTAGCCATAAAAACAACTTCATCATTTAATAAGGTATTTTTAATTGGTTATATTTCTTTACTCGTCTTCCATATTTTGCAAAATATTGGTATGACAATCCAACTTTTACCTATTACAGGTATACCACTACCGTTTATTAGTTATGGTGGTAGCGCATTATGGAGTTTAATGCTAGGTATTGGTGTTATACTTTCTATTTATTACCATCAAAAGCCAGCGTCCAAAGATGCTTAGTAATAAATATATTTTAATTCAGTTAATAACATGAAAATAGTATAAAAGAGAATGAGACAAAACTCATTTTGACATTATCGTTCCACTTCGATAATGTATCTCCAACATATAAAAAAGTCTGAGACAACTAATAATGTCTCAGACTTTTTTCAATCACATATTATTTAAGTTCTTGAGTAACGGTTTTTGTGGTAGGCAAAGTATTAATAATGTCGAAACGAGATTTTGTTTTTTTGATATTGACGCCTAAAGATGATAATAATTTGACTACATTTTGTAACTTATCTGATTTGTTCATGGTATCTCACCTCGTTTTTTGACCTTCACTGATATACTACCCTAATTAGTCATGCTTTACTACCATATTTGAAAATTATTTTAAATTATTTAAGTTACACTAAAGCTTTTTATTATGAAAGTACTTTAAATCCAGCGTCATAAATTTCTTTTTCAATACTATTTAAATTAGTAGGTGTTTCATATTCAACATTAACCATATTTCTTTCTATATCGATTGATACCGTATGTACTCCAATCATATTTAACAAACGTTCATTTAACATTTGTGCTTGTTCCTTTGTTTCAATGTTATCTATAAATACAATATTACGGTTTAACATATTACAATCTCCTAACTAATCTTTCACTAGTTTTTGAAATGTCACTAGTAGTTCTTCCATTGCTTCTTCTTCAGTACCTTGATTTATTTTTTCCATAATACAACTTTTCATGTGATGTTCTAGTAACTTAGTAGCAACACTATTAAGTGCTGAACGTGTTGCTCTTATCTGAGTTAATACATCATCACAGTAGACGTCTTCATCAATCATTCTATTAATTGCTTTAACTTGTCCTTCTATTCGATTTAATCGAGATTTTAAATTTAATTTAACTTGCTCAGAATGATGGGCATGATTTTGATTTTCCAACTAATTCACCCTTTCAATAGCTTCTATATCATCGTATAATCTCCTCTTTATTACGTCAATTATACATTTTTATTTTAAAAATTAATCATACCATTTATTATAGTGCATGGTACAATATTTGTTAGTACATTAATTTTAAACGATTTAGGAGGTTCAATTAATATGGTAGAGATCGTGCAATTATCTTTCTCATATTCTTCTTTAATTATTAACATCATATTAATCACTGCCTTTATATTAAACTTGATTTTCGCATTTATCATTATCTTCATGGAACGTCGTAGT
>NZ_KV813732.1:0-33054 GCF_001813735.1 Staphylococcus sp. HMSC068C09 | reverse complement strand
TTATCTTCATGGAACGTCGTAGTGCAGGTTCAATTTGGGCGTGGCTTTTAGTTCTTGTATTTCTACCGATAGTAGGATTTATTTTATATCTATTATTAGGGCGTCAAATACAACGCAAACATATTTTTAAATTAAAAAAAGAAGATCGTAAAGGTTTAGCTATGATAGTTGATGAGCAATTAAATGCGCTTGAAAAAGATGATTTTTCTAAAGGTAATCATCAAATTGTTAAGTTTAAAGAAATGGTGCACATGTTACTCTATAATAATGCTGCATTCTTAACTACTGATAACAGTATAAAAATCTTTACAGATGGTCATGCTAAATTTGACGCATTAATTGAAGATATTCAGAATGCTAAAGATTATATACATATTCAATACTATATTTTCAAAAGTGATGGTCTTGGACGTCGTATTTTAAAGGCACTCGAAGACAGACTTGAAGATGGTATAGAAGTTAAAATGTTATATGATGATATGGGTTCAAGAACATTACGCAAGAAAGATTTGAAACAGTTTAAAGACAAAGGTGGACACGCAGAAGCCTTCTTCCCTTCCAAATTGCCCTTAATCAATTTAAGAATGAATAACCGTAATCATAGAAAAATTGTAATTATAGATGGCAAGATTGGCTATGTTGGGGGTTTTAATGTTGGTGATGAATACCTTGGTAAAGATAAAAAATTTGGTTATTGGAGAGATACTCATTTAAGACTTGAAGGTGATTCTGTCAATGCATTAGAATTAAGATTCATCTTAGATTGGAATTCACAATCAACACGTGACAATATCAGATATGAAGATAGATATTTTCCTGATGTAGATTCAGGCGGCGAGATTGGTGTTCAAATCGCTTCAAGTGGTCCTGATGAAGACTGGGAACAAATTAAATATGGCTATTTAAAAATGATTATGTCAGCAAAACATTCTATTTATATTCAATCACCTTATTTTATTCCTGATCAAGCTTTTATTGATGCCATAAAAATTGCCGCTTTAGGTGGAGTTGAAGTTAATTTAATGATTCCTTGTAAACCCGATCATCCTTTTGTTTATTGGGCTACATTAAAAAATGCCGCTTCTTTATTAGACGCAGGTGTTAAAATTTATCAATATAATAATGGATTTCTACATTCAAAAACACTCATTGTCGATGATGAAATCGCTACTGTAGGTACAGCAAATATGGATAATCGTAGTTTTACATTAAATTTCGAAGTGAATGCGTTCATTTATGACGAAGATATTTCTCTTCAACTTAAAAAAGCATTTATTAAAGATATGAAGGTCTCATATGAGTTGACTAAAGAATTATATAATCAACGTAGTACTTGGATTAAGTTTAAAGAAGGCATATCTCAATTATTATCACCAATTCTTTAAACTCATTCAATACATGTTTTTAAAGGAGTAGTTTATGAATCAAGCAGAACAAATATTATTAGCTAAAGAATATATGTACCAATTTCATAAAAATGATTACTCTGGACATGATATTGCACATATTGAACGTGTCACATTATTAGCTAAATATATTGCCAAACAAGAACATCAAGGCGATTTTCTTACAATAGTATTGTCAGCTCTATTGCATGACGTCATAGATGATAAATTGACTGATAAACACCATGCTTTAAGCGAATTACATCAATTTTTTAAAAAAATAGAATTGGATGATACTGTTCAAAAGAATATTATTTTTATTATCAAACATTTGAGTTATCGAAATGGTAGAAATAACGATGTTACACTTCCAATCGAAGGACAAATCGTTAGAGATGCTGATCGCTTAGATGCAATTGGTGCTATAGGTATCGCAAGAACGTTTCAATTTTCTGGACATTTCAATGAGCCAATGTGGACAGAATCTCCCTATCACTCAATTCCTTCAGAAAAAGATATGGTTGATTTACCTCCTTCTGCTATTAGACACTTCTATGATAAGTTATTAAAATTAAAAAAATTAATGCACACACAAACAGGATCTCAACTAGCTGAAGAACGTCATCAATTTATGAAACTATTTTTATCTCAATTTTATAGCGAGTGGCACTTAGAAGAATAAAAAAAGTAGGAAAAGATAGATGATCTTTTCCTACTTTTTTATCGTATTATACTTATATTATTTTTTCTTCTTATTATTTTTAGAAACGACTTGCGTATTTTTACCTTTTTTATTTGAATTATTTTCTTTATGTGCCTCAACCATAGGTCCAATTTCTTGTTTTGCAACTTTTTCATAATGTTTATTTGCAAAGAATGTTTGAATAATTAAGAATGCCGCACTGACAGACCAATATAAACCTAGTGCCGAAGCTGAACTTAATGAAATCCAAATAATCATAATAGGTGAAACGATCATCATCATATAAGTCATTTGACGTTGTTCTTCAGGTATTTGTTTACTTGACACCCATGCTTGGATAAAGTATAACACACCGGCAATAATAGTAATCCAAATATCAGGATGTACTAAATTAAACCATAAGAAATGTGGATGTTCTGTAATACCGCCACCAATACGATAACGCAATACGAAATATAATCCCATAACGATAGGCATTTGAATTAAAACAGGTAAACAACCTAAAGCACTCTTCATAGGATTGATGTCATATTTTTTATAAACTTCCATCATTTCCTGATTAGCTGCCATTTTTTCTTCTTGAGTACGTGCACGTTTCACTTTTTCTTGTACACCTTCTACTTCAGGTTTAGCAATTTTCATTTTTTCACGCATCATATGACTATTTTTATAGTTTGATAGCATGAAAGGCAATAAGATAATACGAATAACTAATACTAAAACGATGATTGCAATACCATAATCATCATGAAAAACAGAATGGCCTAACCAATGTAGAATTTTAGCCATTGGTTCAACGAATGTATTGTAGAAAAATCCATTTCTATTACTAGATTTGGAATAGTCACATCCAGCTAAAAAGACCATTACCCCTAATAACAAAGGTAGTAGCACTTTCTTCTTCATTTTTACACCTCTATTGATATATTCACATAGAAATAATTTTATCATAGATAGGGTGTACTAGAAAACAAAAACTGAAAAAAAAGAGATATTTATTTGAAATAGTGCTTTAATTTATTAACAGTCTTGTCAATATTTTGACTATGTGTAATGACCGAAATAACTGACACACCATCAGCGCCTTCTTTAGCTATAGGCTCACAATTATCTTCAGTAATACCACCTATAGCAACCATAGGTAAGCTTGGATTAATATTTTTTAATGTTGCAATCATTTCAGGGCCTACAGGGGCACTTGCATCAGATTTTGAAGATGTCTTATACATTGGACCTACGCCTATATAATCTACGTGTTCTAAATCTGATTGTTGATATTCCTTTACGTTTCCTACACTTAATCCTATAATTTTATTTTTAAAACGATTAGCAAAAGAAGCAATTATTTCGTCATCTTGACCTACATGTATACCATCTGCATCAATCTTTTCAGCTAAATCCACATCATCATTAATGAGAAAAGGTACTTTATACTCATGGCAAAGTGTTTTCAATTCCTTAGCTAAGGCTTCTTTTTCATCCCCTACTAAAGCATTTGGTCCTTTTTCACGAAATTGAAATAAAGTAATTCCTGATTCTAATGCTGCTTTTAAAACATCTTTAATGTTTTGATCACCGATGATGTCTTGTGTTCCACATATAAAATAAACTTGTAAACTTTTTGAATCAAACATATTTAAACCTCTTCACGTTTTACAAATTGTTTATAAGTATCATAGTTAAGTTGATACATTTCATCAAGTAATTGAGATAAGAATGTTCCAGGTCCATTAACCTTTTCACTTTTTTCAGCAATCTCTGCGGCGATATTATAATAACTTACTGATTCTTCTAATACTTGTAATGATGGATGTGTATTTCTAAATAAAAATCCAGCAACTAAACCGCCTAATAAACAACCAGCGCCTGTGATTTTTGCCAGTAATGGAGAACCATTTGATAGTTTGACAATTTGATTATCTTGAATAATAACATCTTCTCTACCTGTAATAACAATTGCTGTTTGATATTTTTCATAAGCTTTTTTAGCAATTGTCACTACATCTAAGTCTGTTTCCCCATCAGTGCCTTTCATTGTAGTATTTGAATCTACTAAAGTAAGAATTTCAGATGCATTTCCTTTAATCACAGAAACATTTATTTCAGAAAGAAAAGTTTCACAGAATTGTTTACGATATGTTGATGCGCCTACAGCAACTGGATCAAATACAATGGGTGTACCTTGTTGATTAGCAATTTTTCCAATTTCTAAAATATCTTTCTCATTTGCTTTAGTTAATGTTCCAATATTTATAAGTAGTGCCCCTGCTACTTTATAGAACTCTTCTGCTTCTTCTGGAGCTTCACTCATTGCTGGACTTGCACCAATACTCAAGAGTCCATTCGCAGTGAAGTTTTTAACCACATCATTGGTATAACAGACTACTAGTGGATTCTCTTGTCTTATCTTTTCTAAACTATTCATCGTCTAAACCTACTTTCTTCATATAAGCAAAATGGTTTACCGGGCCGCGTCCTTGACCGATTTCAGGTGTATGTTCAATACTTAATGAAATAAATTTTTTAGCTTTTTTTACAGCTTCATAAATTGTTTTACCTTTAGCTAGTTCGGCTGTGATAACAGCTGAAAATGTGCAACCTGTACCATGAGTATGTGGCGTATTAAATCGCTTCTCTTCAAAAGTATAGACATCATCTTTAGTAAATAAAAAGTCTTTAGCATTATTTAAATCAGCAGAATGACCGCCTTTAATTACTACACCTTTACTTCCTATTTCATTTATAAATATATGACCTGCTTTACGAATATTATCTTCAGTATCAATTTTCAAGCCAGTAATTTCTTCAGCTTCTGGAATGTTAGGA
This sequence comes from Staphylococcus sp. HMSC068C09, assembly GCF_001813735.1. NCBI lineage: Bacteria > Bacillati > Bacillota > Bacilli > Caryophanales > Staphylococcaceae > Staphylococcus > Staphylococcus sp. HMSC068C09. The sequence goes on along the minus strand of NZ_KV813732.1, from coordinate 28,140 downwards.
GTAACGACATCCGCTAATGGTAAGAGCGTTTTCTGAAGATGTTTTTTTGTTTCATCATCCATTAAGGAATCACCACTTTTTGCTAGCATAACTGGATCGATAACATAGGGAATATTGCTATGATTTTTTAAATACGTTTGAATCAGTTCCATCGTTTCATGTGTAGCAATCATTCCAGTCTTAATTGCGTGAGGTAATTCATCATCAAATACGCTATCTAATTGTTCTTTAACCCAACTAGTTTCTAGATTATGGATATGTTGAACTCCTTTAGTATTTTGAGCCACAATACTTGTAATAGCAGCCATTCCATATACGCCACAAGCATGGAATGATTTTAAATCTGCCATAACTCCTGCGCCACCAGAAGGGTCAGTACCAGCAATTGTTAACGCAATCTTAGGTTTATTCATGATTTGCTCCTCCAAAATCCCATTCTTCATCAATGTATGCCATATTAAAGAAGTGACGTTCATGTACAGTACTTTGTAAAAATGCTTCTTTAATTTCTCTTTTTTCCTGTTCGGTACAATGTTCTGTAAGTTCATTTAACAAACGGTCAAATACTTCAATTAAAGGTGCCATTTCAGTGCTATAAAAATCAAGCCACTTAGCAGTAAGTGCATCTCTATTAAGATTTGAATCTTCTAATCCCCATTTAGCAACCACTTCATATACGTAAGGACATGGTGCCATTGCAGCTATAGTGTATGCAGCATTTTCGTGTGTATAAGCATGATAATACATATGTTTAATGTAATGATCTCCACTAGGTGGCCACACTTTTTCTTTTACAATTTCTTCATAAGGTTCATTAATATAGTCCGCTAAAATTTCATGGGCTTCTACTTCGCCGTCTAACATAAATTCAATTTGCTCTACTAAGAATTTCACTTCTTTCATAGTAGGTGCTTTAGGAATAAGTAAAGCATATAAATTAGTAAATTCTTTTAAATAAGAAGCATCAGCACGTAAGTATTGGCGTACTGCTTGTTTTGATAATTTTCCCTTTAATAAATCTTGAATAAAACCATCATTATAAATCTCTTCAATAATTGGCTTTGACGCTTGCTTTAATTCATCTGAAAAACTCATTAACTATTCCTCCTTAAATAAAAAAACTACATTTCAACGTAGAAATGTAGTCAATATTCAAAAAAATAGAATGAATGAATATGTATTACTACTTTCCTACGTTGGCATTAACCAAATCAGGTTATAAGGGTCTGAATGCTTCATCTCAGCCATGTTCCATGGCTCCCCTAGTAGTCTTTAGTTTAATTTAACCATAACAAAACCATTGTTATAATTCAAATAAAAAAGATATTCATTGAAATAAGTTTAATTCATACAACTATTATTATAAATATAATAAATAAAGAATAGTACAGAAATCTTTCTAAATTCAGTCATTACTATCAATATATATAAAAATGCCTAAGACAACTCATATTGTCTCAGGCACTAGTAAATTATTTATTAAGTTTTACGCTGTAACCCATTGAGATGGACCTGCAGTATTATAAAGTTTTACTGCCGCAGCATCTTGAACACTTTCAGGTGCTTGTGCTGGTGATACACCTTTATATTGTGCTGGTGCTACTGAATCCCAAGTAGATTGTAAGAATTGATATTTACCTGCTGCACCAGAAGAAGGGTTGATGGCATGAATATCTCCACCTGATTCGCGTTGAGCGATTTGTTGTAAATGACTATTTACATTTACAGATGAACCACTTGTTGATTGTTTAGGTTGATTTGTAGTTGCATTAGCAGGTGCTTGTTGTGTTTGAGTTGCTTGTTTAGTTTGTGTTGTTTTTGGTGCTTGTTGTGTTTGAGCTTCATTTGCATAGTGTTGACTTACATTTGAAGTTGAAGCTGATTGATTTATATGATTATAATTATTATTTTGGAAAGATACATTTTGTGCTGATTGAGTTGAAGCTACATTTTGATTAGCACTATTTACAGTTGAACCGTTTGATGGATAATATTCCCATTTAAAATATGTTCCATCTGACCAAAAATGATAAGTTTTACCATTTAAATTAAATTGGTAATTATAAGCTCCTTCTTGAATAGGATGTTGATTTAATGATTGATCGTTAGATTCCGCTAATTGAGCTAATTTTTCTTTATTAATTTGATTTTCACTTGCATCAGCATGACTTACGTTTCCTGCTACTAATCCTAAGCCTACTGCTAATGAAGATGCAATAATTGTCTTTTTCATAATAGTATAATCCTCCTAAGTCATTTGTTTTCTTAAATATTTTACGGATACTACTCTAACATCTAAAAAAGCTTAGCAGGTTACAGTGAAATAAAAAAAATATACTTATTTTACATTAAAATTACATAGATTTGTAAATAATTTTTCTTATATATATACTATAAACACTTTAATGGCAGTGTTTATTAGATATATAATAAAAGAACCAACTGTAATTACTTTGTAATATTTCAGAAAAATACACTGTCTTTTTTATCATTCAATGAATGAGTTGTATCTAATGTCTTATACATAGTTAAAGAGGTCGGAATATTTATACCGACCTCTTGAGTATATTTGAGTATAATTGAAAGACTTATTTTATATTAATTGGAAAGGTTTGGAGTATTAAAAATAGAGAGTTTTATTTTATATTCATTAATTCGAGATTATCAAATGGATAAGTGTCTGTATTTAGTGAGCTATCTGAGAGTTTTTCATTATTTAATTTAGGGGACATAAATTTAATTGTTTCAACATATAATTCTGTGACAAAGTGAGTTTGTTTTTCCTTTTCATATTTACGAGAACGCATTTGGCCAGTAATACCTACTAAAGATCCTTGAGAAGTATATTTTTCAATGTTGCTGGCCATCTTACCAAATGCTTTACAAAATATATAATCACACGCTATTTCATCATTTTCATCTTTATAATTACGTTCAGTAGCCACACTAAACGTTGCGATTTTCACCTCCTCATTATCATAAATTTTTGCATCTTTAGTCATACGACCAACGATTACTATCTTATTTAACATGTGTCACCTCCTTATATCGTTATATTAAATAGAATTGAATATAACGTCAAAAAGCTATTTTTTTAGATTTCTTCCCTTTTTAGTATTAATATCTGATATATTTAAGAAAAATATTAAGATATGAGACGACTTATTTAACAAAAAAACAATAATCATATAATTTAAAAATGTTTAAGAGTATGGGAGACATGTTATGAAGACTTTTAAAGCAGTTCGATTCCAAATAGTAAGCGATGATAACAGGATTTCAGAATTTGAACTTTATGATGGTGTTATTATAAATAAAGAGAATAGTGGTACAGGTTGGCTCCTAGAAATTGTAATTTCAGATACACATTATGATATCATGCAAAAATTTTATGAATCACAAACAGTATTAGATATCAGAGTAGTGATTACTAGACCTTCTAACGATCCAGCATTGTTTGATGCAACAATAAAACATATCTCTCTATTTGAAAGGAAAATATCAATTATTTTCGAGTGTCATATTTATACACACCGTCAGGTATACGCAGAAACACTATTAGAACAACTTATTGATGAAGGATTATCTGGAGAAGAATTAAAAATTACATTTAACAGAATGATGCAATCTAAACCGAAATTAAAAGAAGAAAAATTTGAAAGATAAAAATAGAGTAGTAACGAAATGAATGATTTCGCTACTACTCTTATTTTAATTACGCATCTTGAATAGCAAAAGTAAGTTCACAACTACAAGCAAGTTGTCCATCAACAGTAGCTTTTGCTGTACCTTTTCCAATAGGACCTTTAATTTTTGTAATTTCAACTTCTAACATTAAAGTATCACCAGGTGTCACTTGTTTTTTAAATCTACATTTATCAATCCCAGCAAATAATGCAATTTTACCTTTATTTTCTTCACTATTTAACATAGCTACCGCTCCAGTTTGTGCCAAAGCTTCTGTAATGAGAACACCAGGCATAACTGCATAATCAGGAAAATGTCCTTGGAAAAACGGTTCGTTTCCTGAAACTTGTTTTAAACCTACACAACGCTTTCCTTCTTCATATTCAACAATACGATCAATAAGTAAAAAAGGTTGTCTATGAGGAATGATTTTTTTTATTTCATTATAATCAAAAATTGTTTCCATAACTATTACCTCAAATCTATTTAAAAATTAGTCATCGACTCTTTTGATATCTGCACCAAGTGATTTTAACTTCTCATGGAAATTAACATAACCACGATCTAAGTGTTTAAGTTCTGTCACTTGAGTTGTACCTTCTGCCACTAAACCAGCCAAAATAAGAGCTGCGGCTGCTCTTAAATCCGTAGCTTTTACTTGAGCACCTTGTAGTTGACTTTTACCTTCTATTTTAGCACTTCTACCTTCTACATTAATATTAGCATTCATTCTTCTAAATTCTGCAACATGCATAAATCTATTTTCAAATACTGTTTCAGTTACCACTTTATGGCCTTCAGCTGTTAATAATAATGCCATCATTTGTGATTGCATATCTGTAGGGAAACCTGGATGAGGCAGTGTTTTAATATCTACAGGTTGAAGTTCACCATTTGTAGTAACATGTACACCTTCCTCATTAAAATCGAGGTTAACTCCCATTTCTTCTAATTTATAAATTAAACTTGTCATATGTTCTTTAACAGCACCTTTTACAAAAACATCTCCTCTTGTAATTGCTGCTGCGATAATAAGTGTACCTGCTTCAATACGATCAGGTATAATTGCATGTTCAACGCCCGTTAATTTTTCAACACCATGGATAGTAATGGTATCTGTACCAGCACCAACAACGTTACCACCCATTTCATTGATATAATTAGCTAAATCTACAATTTCAGGTTCTTTAGCTACATTTTCGATAACTGTTTTTCCTTGTGCTAAAGAAGCACCCATTATAATATTTTGAGTTGCACCTACACTTGGAAAATCTAGATGAATATTTGCACCTTTCAATCCCTCTTTAGTGCTTGCGTATATATTTCCGTTTTCTAAATGAATTTCTGCACCTAAGGCTTCAAAACCTTTGATATGTTGTTCAATTGGACGAGCACCAATTGCACAGCCACCTGGTAATGCAACGATTGCATGACCTAAACGTGCTAATAAAGGTCCCATTACTAACACACTTGCTCTCATTTTACTCACATATTCATAAGGCGCTTCTTCATTTAGTGTAGCAGAAGCATCAACTGTAACTGATCCGTTTTCTTTATCATAATCCACTTTAGCATTTAAAGTAGATAAAACATTATTGATAGTAACAACATCACTTAAATCTGGCACATTGGTTAATTTACTTTGTCCTTCAGACGCTAATAACGATGCTGTAAGGACAGGTAATACAGCATTTTTAGCTCCTTCTACTTGAACTTCACCAGTAAGGCGATTGCCTCCATTTATAATTATCTTATCCATATTAATCCTCCACATTAAACTCCTATTTCTTATAACATTTCCCATTTTGAATTACTTATTTAATTAGTATATCTACATTTTTAGTTAATTAGTAGAAATTCATTTTTTAAAATAAATATTTAATTTGTGTAGAATACTGTAATAAATCCACGATAAAGTTACTTACTGCAGTACCCATTAAAATTGCTAAGAAAATCATACACACTTGTAGTTGTGTTGAATATCCTTTTTTAAAAAATTGATCTAATCTGAGAGAATGTAATGCCCAGTACGCAATACATATACATATTACATGTAAAAATAGATGTATTATTGCAAATTGTCCAACATATTCCATTCTTTTCTCTCCTTAAAGATTTCTGTAATATATTGTACATTAAAAAAGTTAATAATGATACATAAGAACGTTACGATATTTAATAAAAGTAACTAAAATAAAAATTTAAAGTTATTATCATTCTAAGTTCTTTTATGTACAATAAAAAAAGAGCTTGAAACACCATTAAATGTCTCAAACTCTTTTAATATATTAAGAATAATTAACTAAACCAATAATATTTTAATATCTGTTACTTTTTCATTAACCATTCTCACTAAATTGAAATAATATATTCATCATAAATATTATCCCACATCATTTAATTTAATCATTATTTTAATTCAGCTACACGCAGACGGTTTTCCGCTCTAGCTAATGCGCGTTTAGCTCGGTTAATGTCACTGTTATCCTCTTCATCTAAATGAGACTGAGCTCTTTGACGAGCCAACTTAGCTCTTTCTACATCAATCTCACTAGCTGTTTCAGCTGTTTGAACAATGACAGATACTTTATGTTGTCTAATTTCAACAAAGCCACCACTAACAGCTATATACTCAGTACCATTCTTAAACTTAACTTTAATATGGCCTATCTTTAATGCGGCAACTGTCGGAATATGTCCACTCATGATACCTATTTCGCCCGCAGTAGTTTGAAATACAACGAGTTCAACATCATCTTTTTCGTAGACTGAACCATTAGGAGTGACAATATCAAGATTTACTGTGTTCATTATCTTTACCTCCTAATTAGTTTAAACTTCAACACCCATATCTTTAGCTTTAGCAATAACATCATCCATACTTCCAACTAAACGGAACGCATCCTCAGGAATATGATCATATTTACCATTTAAGATATCTTTAAAGTCCGCTACAGTTGTTTTAACTGGAACATAAGAACCTTTTTGACCAGTAAATTGTTCAGCCACATGGAAGTTTTGTGATAAGAAGAATTGAATTCTACGCGCACGTTCTACTGTTAATTTATCTTCTTCAGATAATTCATCCATACCTAAAATTGCAATGATATCTTGTAATTCTCTGTATTTTTGTAATGTAGATTGAACTTCACGTGCAACTTCATAATGTTCTTGTCCAACAATAGATGGTTCTAAAGCTCTAGAAGTTGAAGCTAATGGGTCTACCGCAGGATAAATACCCATTTCAGTTAATTTACGTTCTAAGTTTGTTGTTGCATCTAAATGCGCGAACGCAGTTGCTGGTGCTGGGTCAGTATAGTCATCGGCAGGAACGAATACTGCTTGAATTGAAGTGACTGAACCTTTATTAGTAGATGTAATACGTTCTTGTAATTGACCCATTTCAGTTGCTAATGTTGGTTGATAACCTACAGCTGAAGGCATACGTCCTAATAATGCTGAAACTTCAGAACCAGCTTGAGTAAAGCGGAAAATATTGTCAATGAATAAAAGTACATCTTGACCTTGTTCATCACGGAAATATTCAGCCATTGTCAATGCAGATAAAGCAACACGCATACGCGCACCTGGTGGCTCATTCATTTGTCCAAATACCATGGCAGTTTTATTGATAACGCCACTATCGCTCATTTCATAGTATAAGTCGTTACCTTCACGAGTACGTTCACCTACACCAGCGAATACAGAAATACCACCATGTTCTTGAGCGATATTATTGATTAATTCTTGAATTAATACAGTTTTACCTACACCGGCACCACCGAATAAACCAATCTTACCACCCTTAATATAAGGTGCTAATAAGTCTACAACTTTGATACCTGTTTCAAGGATTTCTACTTCAGTAGACAATTCATCAAAATTAGGTTGACGACGATGAATTGGATCACGTCTAACAGAACTATCTATTTTTTCATTTAAATCTATTGTTTCTCCTAAAACGTTAAACACACGTCCAAGTGTTTCTTCACCTACAGGAACACTAATATCTTTACCAGTATTCACAACCTGCATACCACGTTGAACACCATCAGTTGAATCCATTGCAATAGTACGAACAACATCATCACCTAATTGCAATGCAACTTCTAATGTTAATTTGAATGTGCCATCATTTTTAGGGACTTCAATAATTAGGGCATTATTAATTTCAGGGACTTCATTATGTTCGAATCGAACATCAATTACAGGACCCATAACCTGAGTTACACGGCCATTACCCATGTTGTTTCCTCCTTTAAAATATTATTCAAGTGCGGCAGAACCACCAACAATTTCTGTAATTTGTTGAGTGATTTCAGCTTGTCTCGCTCTATTATATTGTAATGATAAGTCATCAATAAGTTCAGTTGCATTATCAGATGCATTTTTCATTGCAGTCATACGTGCTGCATGTTCACTAGCCTTAGCATCAAGAATCGTTCCATAGATTAAACTTTCAACGTATTGTGGAAGAATAACTCTTAAGATTGAGTCTTTATCTGGTTCAAATTCATATGACGACATTTGACCTTGGCCTTGACTAGAATCTTCTTGAGATAATGGTAGAACTTGTTTAACAGAAGGTTTATTTTCAAGAACACTAACATAGTGGCTATAATAAATCTTAAGTTCATCAATATGTTCTTCACTGAATAAGTCAATCGCATGCTTAGCGATAGCTTGTATTGATTTAAATGAAGGTTGATCAGGTACATCAACAAGTGAACTTTCAACTTCATAACCTCTATTTTTAAGGAAATCAACACCGGATTGACCTAAAACAATAATGCTATATTCATCACTATTTGTATGTTTTTCTTTAATGTCATTGACTAGTCGTTTAAGCACATTCGAACTATAAGCACCCGCTAATCCTTTGTCACTTGTAATAACCAGGTAACCACTACGTTGAATGTGTCTTGGTCTTAACATTGGATGACTTGAATTTTTACTTGCGCCTGCAATAGCAGTTATCGCATCTTGCATTTTTTCCATATAAGGTTCGAATTGCTTAGTATTTTTTTCAGCTCGACGTAATTTAGAACTTGAAACCATGTTCATCGCTTTAGTAATCTGTTTCATTTTTTTCGTCGATTTAATACGACTATCTATCTCTTTAAGAGAAGCCATTATCTCACCACCTTTTTGATTTAAAGTTTAGTTATTCAGACTTGCTAAAACTTTTCTTAAATTCATTAATAGCTGATTCAAATTTAGCATCATCAGGAAGGTTACCAGTTTCTCTGATTTCTCCTAATAATTCTGAAGCATTTGATTTAGACCAACTATTTAATTCATCTTCAAAACGTGTAATGTCTTCTACAGGAATGTCATCTAAATAACCTTTTGTTAAGGCATAAATAATTAACACTTGATTTTCAACAGGAAGTGGTTTGTTTTGATCTTGTTTTAAAACTTCAACCGTACGTTTACCACGTTCTAATTTTCTAGCAGTATATTCGTCTAAATCAGAACCAAATTGTGCAAATGATTCTAACTCACGATAAGATGCTAAATCTAAACGTAATGTACCGGCAACTTTTTTCATTGCTTTAATTTGTGCTGAACCACCAACACGTGATACAGACTGACCGGCATTGATCGCAGGTCGTACACCTGAGAAGAATAAATCAGATTGTAAGAAAATTTGTCCGTCAGTAATTGAAATTACGTTAGTTGGAACATATGCAGAGATATCTCCAGCTTGTGTTTCAATGATAGGTAAAGCTGTAATTGAACCGCCACCTAATGCATCGCTTAATTTAGCTGCTCTTTCTAACAATCTACTGTGTAAGTAGAAGACGTCCCCTGGATATGCTTCACGACCTGGAGGTCTACGTAATAATAATGATAATTCACGATAAGCTGCTGCTTGTTTAGTTAAATCATCATATACAACAAGTACATTTTTTCCATTAAACATGAACTCTTCACCCATTGTTACTCCTGAATAAGGGGCAATGTATAATAATGGTGCTGGTTCCGCTGCTGATGCAGATACAACAATTGTGTAGTCTAAAGCACCAGCTTGACGTAATTTTTCAACGTTTGCACGTACTGTTGAATCTTTTTGACCAATAGCTACATAAATACAAATTGTATCTAAACCTTTTTGGTTTAAAATTGTATCAATACCAATCGTTGTTTTACCTGTTTGTCTATCACCAATGATTAACTCACGTTGTCCACGACCAATTGGTACTAATGCGTCAATCGCTTTAATACCAGTTTGTAATGGTTCATCAACTGATTTACGATCCATAACACCTGTTGCTTTTTGCTCAACAGGGCGTGTCTTAGTTGAATTGATAGGACCTTGTCCATCAATTGGTTGACCAAGTGGATTTACAACACGTCCGATAAGTTCTTCACCTACTGGCACTTCCATGATACGGCCAGTACGTTTAACTTCGTCGCCTTCTCTAATTTCACTATAAGGTCCTAAGATTACGACACCCACATTTGATTCTTCAAGGTTTTGTGCTAAACCAAGCACTCCATTTGAAAACTCTACAAGCTCACCAGCCATACAATCATTTAATCCGTGAATTAATGCAATACCATCACCAATTTGAAGGACGGTACCTACATCATCAACAGACATTTCTGACTCATAGTTTTCAATTTGTGAGCGAAGTAATGCACTGATTTCTTCAGCTTTGATGGCCATCTATGTCACTCCTCTTTTTTAATTAACTCTTTTAAATTTACGCTCTATTTGTTCTAAATCATTTTTTATACTGCCATCTAATACAGTAGTCCCAACTTTTGCTCTAAAACCGCCAATTAAGTTAGGATTTATTTTAGTTGTAATATGTACTTTAGACAATTTAGTTTTGTTAAGAATTACTCTTTCAATACGAGATAATTCTTCTTCATTCAATTGATATACAGATTCAACCAAAGCATCACCTTGATTATAATGATGGTCATACAAATGTTTAAATTCTTTAAAGATAGAATGGATAAGCGCTAAATGACGATTATTTGCTAAAATCATTAGCATATTTTTTAAGTAATAGTTCGCATCCCCAAATACAATACCTGCGAATTTACGTCGTTCAGAAGCAGGCTGATTAGGATTTGAATCAATTGCTTTTAAATCATCAATGTAATTTAAAGTTGCATGACTAACTTCTTGTAATTCTTCATACATTAAATCTAATCGATCTTTATCTATAGAGACATCAAATAAAGCTTTAGCATATTTTTTTGCTACATCTGCCATTATTTATCGCCTGCCTCTTTAAGATACTTATCAACGAGACCTTTTTGATCTTGTTCTGAAATTTCTTTTTGTAAAACTTTAGAAGCTATTAAAACAGATAACTCAGAAACTTGATTATTAATATCTGCAAGAGCGCGTTCTTTTTCACTGTTGATTTCACTTTGTGCTGTTTCAATCATACCGTTTGCACGTTCATGTGCATCTTTAATAATTTCTTCATGTTGTTTACGTGCTTGAATTCTTGCATCTTCAAGAATATGATGAACTTCATCTTGTGTTTCTTTAAGTGTCTTTTTATTTTCTTCTTCAAGTTTTTGTGCATTCAATTTTGCTTCTTCAGCTTCGTCAATATCTCTATTGATATCGCGTTCACGTTTATCCATTACTTCTTTTAATGGACCCCAAGCAAATTTTTTCAATAACGCTAATAGGATTATAAATGTAATAATTGTAACAATTGTTGTTCCCCATTCAACGCCACCTGTAGTTGCACCTAAAACAAATGAATTAGTTAATGCGTTCACTGGCATTTGACACTCCTTTCATTATTAATCATCACTTTGCCACTAAATAAAACGAATGGCGAAGATCAAAGAGACTTCGCCTCGAACATTTCTTATCTGAATAATGTCATGAATGAGATAACAACGCCGATGATTGGTAATGCTTCAACTAAACCAATACCAATGAACATAATACTCATTAATTGACCACGTGCTTCTGGTTGACGTGCTACACCTTCAACTGTTCTAGAAACAATAAGACCGTTACCGATACCAGCACCTAATGCTGATAAACCGATTGCAATTGCTGCTGCGATTAAACCCATATTAATAATTCCTCCTAAAATGTTTGTTTATGTTAATGTGCGTCCGCAACTTTATGGGACATGTAAACCATAGATAGCATAATAAAGATATATGCTTGGATTGTACCGACAAAGATTGAGAATCCTTGCCATATAATTAAGCCAGGAATACTAATTATCCAGCCCCAGCCGTTTTGGAAAAACAGGCCAGCTAATAGTGATAATAGTAACTCACCAGCAAAAATATTACCGTAAAGACGTAAACCTAGTGTTAATGTTGAAGAGAATTCTTCAAAGACATTAATAATTGCTAATGGCCAGAAAGGTTTAAAGTAATTACCAACATATGCTTTTGTTCCACGCATTTTAACACCATAGTAATGTGTTAATAAAATCATCATCGTAGATAACGTCAACGTTACAGTCGCGTCAGCAGTTGGAGATTTCCACCATAAATAATGATCATGTGTAACAATTGCAAATGGTAAACCTAGCATATTGGCAACAAAAATAAATAAAATTAATGTTACCGCCAAGAAGTGAAATTGACCACCTTTTTTCCAAGCCATGTTACTCTCAATAATGCCTCTTACAAAATCGAAAATCCATTCGATAAAGTTTTGTTTGCCACTAGGTCTTTTCTTAAGATTACGCGTACAAACAATAGCTATTATAAAAACAATAATAGCAGTAATAATAAGCATCATAATACTTGCTAAGTTGAAAACAATATCAAATCCAAACACATTCCAACTTACGAGTGGGGATTTGTGATCCATGTACTCACCTCTTTCTGTATATAGTTTACTATTTTAGCAAGAGAGGGCGAAAAATGATTAATACATAAGAAATCATAAGGCCTATCATTATACCAATGATATTTACATTCTCTTTAAAGACAACCCATACTATACATGCAATAATTGCGACTAAGTATCTCCATACATTACCTGTAGAAATATGTATATTATCTGGTTGTTTTGCCCTAGAAAGATATATCTCAAAAATGTATGTGTTGATTAGAGACCCAAGTGTCCCAATTATTAAGCCTAATAAAAAAGAATTAGATTTAATAAAATACAAAATACTTAACAATATTAAAAAATAAATGTAATATTGAATGAATTGTCTAAATATGATGCTGAACCGTTTCATTCTTTGTGCCTCCAAAACTTATGACAATCATGGAAACCGTTCCACTCATACAATTTCAATAATAATATAGGGTAATTTATGTGTCAATTCTATTCAAATTGTTGTTTAATTTAACACCAATATTGTCATAAAATGTTCACAAATAAATCAACAATTTTTTAACTTTTCAAATTCTTTAGGTATTTCTTCAGTTAATCCTAAATAGTATTTAATACTATCACATATACGTTCAGATGCCTTTCCATCTCCATAAGGATTTTGAGCATAGGCCATATTATTATAAACTTGTTTGTTCTTTAATAATTTTCTTATTTCTTGATACACATGTGTATACTCTGTTCCAATTACTTTTAATGTTCCAGCTTCTACACCTTCAGGTCTTTCAGTTACATCTCTAAGAACTAAAACTGGTTTATTTAATGATGGTGCTTCTTCTTGAATGCCTCCAGAATCAGTCAAAATTAAATAAGCATGATTAGCAAAATTATGAAAATCGACAACATCTAATGGTTCAATAAGCTCTATCCTTGGATGATTTTCTAAATAAGCGTATGATAGTTTTCTAACTTCGGGATTCATATGTAAAGGAAAAACTACTACAACGTCTTCAATATCTTCAACGATATCTCTAACTGCTTTGAAAATATGTTCCATAGGTTTTCCAATATTCTCTCTACGATGAACGGTCAGCAATACAATTTTTTTATTTTTATGCTTTTCTATCAACTCAGAAGTATAATTTTTATTAATTGTAAAATTTAGTGTATCAATGGCAGTATTGCCAGTAATCACTATAGATGTCTTATCTTTATTTTCTTGAATTAGATTGCGTTTTGCACCAATAGTAGGAGCAAAGTGTAAATCGGCAATGTTACTAACCATCTGCCGATTTATTTCTTCTGGAAAAGGCGCATATTTATTCCCACTTCTAAGACCAGCTTCTACGTGGCCTACAGAGGTATGATTATAAAATGCTGCTAATGCGCCAGAAAAAGTAGTTGTTGTATCACCATGAACAAGTACCATATCTGGACATTCTTTTTTCATAATTTGCTCAAGTTGAATAATAGATTTAGCTGTTATTTCTGAAAGAGTTTGCCCTTTTTTCATAATATTCAAATCATAATGTGGTTTTATGTTGAATGTTTTTAAAACTGAATCAAGCATTTCTCTATGTTGAGCAGTTACAACAATAATTGGTTCTAGCATTGAATCTTTTTCAAGTGCTTTAACTAAAGGTGCCATTTTAATTGCTTCCGGTCTTGTACCAAAGACTGTCATAATCTTTCTCATAATATTTACTCCTATAGTACTATTTAGTACCAAATAATCTATCCCCAGCATCTCCTAAACCAGGTGTAATATATGCTTTTTCATTAAGTTTTTCATCTAAAGCTGCAATATAGATATCAACATCTTCATGCGCTTCTTGCATTTTTTCAACACCCTCAGGTGCGGCAATTAAACACATAAAACGAATATTCTTTGCACCTCGATTTTTTAGTGAATTGATTGCTTCGATTGCTGAAGCGCCTGTAGCTAACATTGGATCAACTACTATAATTTCACGTTCATCGATATCTTGAGGTAATTTAGCAAAATATTCTACTGCTTTTAATGTTTTAGGATCACGATACAAACCAATATGTCCTACACGAGCAGCTGGAACTAAGCTTAATACACCATCTGTCATCCCTAATCCTGCTCTTAAAATAGGTACAATTGCTAATTTTTTTCCAGCTAATCGTTTTGCTGTCATAGTTGTTACAGGTGTTTCAATTTCTACATCTTGCAATTGTAAATCTCTTGTAACTTCATATGCCATTAGCATACCTACTTCATCAACAAGCTCTCTAAATTCTTTTGTTCCAGTATTTTTATCACGAATGTAACTCAATTTATGTTGAATGAGTGGGTGATCAAATACATGTACTTTACTCATAATTCATTTCCTCCATTTATGTTGTTATTCATATAGCGGATATTGTTGAGTCAATTGTTTTACTCTATCACTAGCTTCTTTCAATTTTGCTTGGTCATTTGAATTTTTTAATGCTGTACTGATAATTAAAGCTACTTCTTTAAATGCTACTTCATCAAAACCACGCGTCGTTGCAGCAGGAGTGCCTAGTCTAATTCCACTTGTAACGAATGGTTTCTCCTGATCAAAAGGTATTGTATTTTTATTACATGTAATACCAATTGAATCTAATGTTTCTTCAGCCTGTTTACCCGTTAAATTAACTGATTGTTTCACATCTACTGAAATTAGATGATTATCTGTACCTCCTGAAACAATTCTAAATCCTTCATTTTGAAGTGTTTCAGCTAAAGTTTTAGCATTTTTAATGACTTGTTCTTGATACACTTTGAAATCTGGTTCTAAAGCTTCTCCAAAAGCAACAGCTTTTGCAGCAATCACATGTTCTAGTGGTCCACCTTGAATTCCAGGAAATATTGTCTTATCTATCTCTTTTTTATACTTTTCCTTGCAAAGAATCAGGCCTCCACGTGGTCCTCTCAACGTTTTATGAGTTGTACTGGTAACAAAGTCAGCATATTCTACAGGATTAGGATGTAATCCAGTTGCTACTAAACCTGCAATGTGTGCCATATCAACCATTAATTTAGCACCAACTTCATCAGCAATTTCTTTAAATTTCTTAAAATCTAATTGTCTAGAATACGCTGACGTACCAGCTACAATTAATTTAGGCTTATGTTTCTGTGCCAATTCACGAATTTCATCATAATTAATTCTTTCAGTTTCTTTATCCACGCCATAATCGATAAAGTTATAAAACTTACCACTAAAATTAACTGAAGCACCGTGAGTTAAATGACCACCATGACTTAAATTCATTCCAAGCACAGTATCTCCCATCTCTAAAGCAACTAAATACACTGCCATATTAGCTTGAGAACCTGAATGGGGTTGTACATTTGCATGTTCAGCTCCGAATAAAGCTTTGATACGTTCAATAGCTATTGTTTCCGTAACATCAACATATTCACAACCACCATAGTAACGACGACCTGGATAGCCTTCTGCATATTTATTTGTCATTACAGATCCTTGCGCTTCCATTACCGCTTCTGAAACGAAGTTCTCTGAAGCAATGAGCTCAATATTATTGTTTTGACGGTTGTATTCATTTTGAATGGCTTCATAAATAATGTGATCTTGTTCTTTAATATAAGACATATATTCCCCTTCTTCCTTTAGAACTTATTCATATTTAGCTCTTTCTCCACCAATTTTTTTGGTCTTGAAGTAGCGATTGTAACTGTAGCTTCACCAACTTTTTTAACGCTTGTTCTCAACGGAACACAAACATGATTAATGTGCATTCCAATAAGCGTTTGACCAATATCAATACCTTTAGGCACTTTTATATATTCAATGACTATTGGATCTTTCATATGTTGATAGGCATATGTAGCAAGACTTCCTCCTGCATGAACATCTGGTACAACAGTTACTTCTTCCATAGTAAATGGATTATAATCTTCACGCTCAATTGTAATCGCCCTATTAATATGTTCACAACCTTGAAACGCAAATGAAACGCCCGTTTCACGTTTTATACGTTTCAATTCATTAAAAATAGTTTCAGCAACTTCCATTGAACCAACTGACCCAATTTTTTCCCCAATTACTTCAGAAGTTGAACATCCTATCACACAAATCTCATCTTTTTTGAAAAACGATTGAGTTTTCAATTCATCCAGTAAAGTTGTAAGTTCTTGCATATTATTTCACCTCACTTGCAAAGATAAAAAGAAGCATAGCTGACAAGCTATACTTCTTTATTATAACTTATTTATTACTCAACTTATACTATTAGCGTAATATTTCTCTTTATTCTTCGTGTTTCAATTTGCTAATAAGAGAATATAATTGATTAAATGTGTGACGATAGGTATCTATGCTACCGCCAAATGGATCATCTATTTCACCTGTTTCTGATACATACTCACATAATGTATAAATAGGATATTCTGTCCCAAATTGACTGATTAACTGTCGTTTATGACTATTGGTCATCGTTAAAATTAAATCACTTTTTAAGTCATCTTGACTGAATATTTGAGATACAGAGGGTTCTGGTAAATTATTTTCTAAAATAACTTCTAATGCTTCAGGAGTAATGGATTGTCCATTCATTGCAAATAATCCACGTGATTGAATAGAATCGTTAGGTAGAAGCGCTGTAGCTATACTTTCAGCAATAGGACTTCTACAAGTATTTCCAGTACATACAAATATTATCTTCATAATTCTCTTCCTTTAACTATTTGATTTCCCGTTGCTTTTAGCATACGATTCATAACTGCTTCAGAACCTTCAATATTATCAAAAGTATAAATAAATGCTTTTTTTATTCGTTCATCATCATCAATGTCATGTAAAATTTTATATAAGTTATGATTAGCCCCTTTAACATCTCTTTGATTTTCACAAAGAGAGATAAATATACCATCTTTAGGTACATACTTTTTCATACTAGAAGGTAAAACAAATGCTACCCCTGATTCATTTAACTCAGAAATAGGTTGTGTCAATTCAGTTAACATATATACAGGTGTTTTAGGTGCATAGTGTTTATATTTCATACCTGGTGCTATGGGACGTTCTAATTGATTATAATCATATTGAATGACGCTGTGAGGTACCACCTGATTAAGCATTGTTTGAGTAATTGATCCTGGTCTTGCTATTCTAAAAGGAAATTGGGTACAATCTAAAACTGTACTCTCCAAGCCTTCTTCACTTTGATCGCCATTCACAATACCATCTATTTTTCCATTTAAATCATTATAAACATGTTGAAATGTCGTTGGAGAAGGTCTTCCGCTTATATTTGCACTGGGTGCTGCGATTGGTAAATCAACATATTCTAATATTGCTCTTCCAATTGGATGACTTGGCATTCTTACAGCAATAGAATTAAGACCACCTGTCACTTTCTCACATAAATATCCTTGTTTTAAAGGAAGAATAAACGAGATTGGGCCAGGCCAAAATGCATTCATTAATTTCTTAGCTTCCTTAGGGATAGTTGATACAAATGCATCCATTTGTGATTGCTTGTAAATATGAACAATCAGTGGATTATCAGACGGGCGTCCTTTGGCTTTATAAATGTTTTCTACTGCCTGTTCATTTTTAGCATTTGCGCCTAAACCGTACACTGTTTCAGTAGGTATCGCAATTAGGCCACCATTTTCATAAATAGTTTTTATTTCTGCTAATTGAGAAAACGTGTGGGGATCTTGACTATAATCTTTCATATTCCATATATTTGTTTTCACTTTGATCACACCTTTCACATATGTGAAATTATTAAAGAAAAAGAAGTGGGTTAGAAAATAATACATTTCTTTCCCACTCCACTATTACCACTTAAATGAAATCATTCTATTTAATCCGTTAATATCTTTCAAGAGATTTACATTCACATGCGGATATTTATTTATAATACGTGCTTTTAATATTTCTCCTTGATTATATCCAATTTCAAAAGTTACATAAGCCCCTTTATTAAGTACTTTTGGTAAATCATCTAGAATCATCTCATAAATTTCATACCCTTCATCCTCAGCAAATAACGCGATATGAGGTTCATACTTTACTACCGTATCTTCCATATCTTTCATCTCAGTTTGATCAATATAAGGAGGATTTGAAATTAAGCCATCTAATTTAATATTTTCTTTAATAAGTGGTTTAAGGGCGTTACCTTTTAGAAATCTGATATCCGCTTTTAATTGATGTGCATTATCAGATGCTACCTCTAGAGTATCTTCAATAAGATCTGTGGCTATTACATTTAAGGTTGGATTTAGTTTTTTAAGTACAATTGCAATCGCTCCACTGCCTGTTCCTATATCAGCAATTGTACTTCCATCTTTACAATGCTCTAAAAAATGAAGCATAACTTCTTCTGTTTCTGGACGTGGAATAAGACATTGAGAATTTACTTGTAATTGATATCCATAAAATGATTGAAAACCAACAATATATTGAATAGGCTCTCCTAATAACATACGGTCTAATGCAAGTGAAAATTTTGCTTCTTCAGCTTGAGACATCTCATCATACATATGCATTAAATAATCTGTCCTAGACCATTTAAATAAGTCTAACATCAGCCATTCCGCTCTAGATTGCTCAAATCCTTTTTCTTTTGTTAATTCAATCGCTTCTTGTAAGGTATCTTTAAAGCTCGCCATTATTTAGTTCTTTCAGTTTTTCAGTTTGCTCAGAAAGTGTTAATGCATCAATAATTTCATCCAATTTACCTTCCATAATTTGGTCGAGCTTTTGTAAAGTTAAACCAATTCGATGATCTGTCACACGACTTTGAGGATAATTATAAGTTCGTACACGTTCAGAACGATCTCCTGTCCCTACAGCTGATTTACGTTGAGCTGCATACTTTTGTTGTTCTTCTTGTAATTTCATATCATATAATCGTGCTTTTAATACTTTTAATGCTTTTTCACGGTTTTGAATTTGTGATTTTTCTGAAGACGTTGCAATAATACCGGTTGGAATATGTGTAATACGCACAGCAGAGTCTGTAGTATTAACGTGTTGACCACCAGCACCACTTGAACGATACGTATCAATTTTCAAATCTTCATTACGCACTTCAATTTCTACATCTTCAACTTCAGGTAATACAGCTACAGTCGCTGTAGATGTATGAATACGTCCTCCAGATTCTGTTTCGGGCACACGTTGTACACGATGAGCACCATTTTCAAATTTCAACTTACTATAGGCACCACTACCTGAAACTGAAAAACTGATTTCTTTATATCCACCATGATCACTTTCTGCCGCTTCAACAATTTCAGTTTTAAAATTTTGAGATTCCGCATATTTTGTATACATTCTTAATAAATCGCCTGCGAAAATAGCTGCTTCATCTCCACCAGCTGCTGCTCTAATTTCGACAATAACGTCTTTTTCATCGTTTGGATCTTTAGGAATTAACAAGAATTTAAGTTGTTCTTCTAATTCAGGAAGTTCACTTTTTAATCCAGATGCTTCTTCTTTTAACATTTCAATTTCTTCTTTATCATCTGTTTCAGTTAGCATTTCATCTATTTCTGCTACTTCTTCTTTTTTACTTTTGTAATCTCTATAAACATCTACTGTTTTCTGTAAATCAGCTTGCTCTTTAGAATATTTTCGTAATTTATCTGGATCGTTGACGATTTCTGGATCACTTAACATTTCATTTAACTGTTCATATCTTTCTTCAACAATATCTAATTGATCAAACACTATATTTCCTCCTTGTCATTGATGCTAGGTGCTACAATATGATGTGCTCTGCATCTTGGCTCATAACTTTCATTTGCTCCTACTAATATAATTGGGTCATCAATTCTTGCTGGTTGTCCATCGATTAAACGTTGCGTCCGACTTGATGACGAACCACATACTGCACAAACGGCTTGTAATTTGGTCACTTGTTCACTTACAGCCATAATTTGAGGCATGGGGTCAAAAGGTTCACCTCTAAAGTCCATGTCTAAACCTGCTACTAC
Organism: Staphylococcus sp. HMSC068C09; assembly: GCF_001813735.1. Classification (NCBI taxonomy): domain Bacteria; kingdom Bacillati; phylum Bacillota; class Bacilli; order Caryophanales; family Staphylococcaceae; genus Staphylococcus; species Staphylococcus sp. HMSC068C09. The sequence continues at coordinate 7,693 of NZ_KV813732.1, read as the reverse complement.
AACTCTATGACCCTCTTCAGCTAGCTTTTCTACTATATGTACAATTTCATTATCAAAAAATTGAATTTCATCTATCCCTATGACATCAAATTGAGATAAATTTTGTAATAGTATTTCTCTAGCTGTTGAAATATTAATGGCTTCTAGTTCATTACCATCATGTGATACAACTTTTTCTTTATGATACCGGTCATCAATAGCCGGTTTAAATACGATTACTTTTTGTTTAGCATAAATTCCTCTTCTTAATCGACGAATTAATTCTTCCGATTTACCACTAAACATACTTCCAGTAATGCATTCAATCCAACCAGAATGGTAAGTTTCATACATTATAAGTTCCACCTTTTTCAAAACATAATCGCTTAATTATATCATATTTTCGTTTATTATAAATGAGTTTATTACTGGGTTATCATTGAACAAATGAATAAAATAGTTTAGAAATAAAAAAATACCTGCTTAATTCTATACATAATAGATTAGGCAGGCATTTTAAGTTCAAAATTAATTGTTGTTTGATTTGAGACCAAACTTTTTGTTGAAACGTTCCACACGACCATCCGCAGCAGCGAATTTTTGACGTCCTGTGTAGAATGGATGTGAATCAGATGATACATCTAAGCGAATAACTGGGTATTCGTTACCATCTTCCCATTCCATTGTTTCTGAAGAAGTTTTAGTAGAACCACTTAAGAATTTAAAGTTAGTTGTTGTATCTAAAAAGATGACTTTGTGGTAATCAGGATGAATTCCTTGTTTCATTTTTTTCAGCTCCTTTGCCCTGAACCATCTGGAACAGAGTTATTTGTGAGTTTTTACCCAATACTGTGTAATTATAATAGTTATTGAAGGAAAACGCAACCCTCAATCATATATTTTAGATAATTGGTTTTCCTGTTTTTGTACTTTCAGCGGCTGCCTTTTGCAATTGTTCAAAAAATTCTTTGTTATTTTCTGAACGTTTTAATTTTCTTATAAAACGCTCTGTAAAATCGGTAGAATCAGTAAACATATTTCTAAGTTGCCATAATGAGTCTAATTCGGACTTGCTAATTAATAATTCTTCTTTACGTGTAGAACTACGTCCAATATCAATAGCTGGGAATATTCGACGTTCGGATAATTTACGATCAAGATGAAGTTCCATATTACCTGTACCTTTGAACTCTTCATAAATCATATCATCCATACGTGAACCTGTATCTACTAAAGCTGTTGCTAAAATAGTTAGGCTACCACCTGCTTCAATATTACGCGCAGCACCGAAAAATGCTTTAGGCTTATGTAAGGATGCTGGATCCAAACCACCTGACAATGTTCTACCACTAGGCGGGATAACAAGATTATATGCTCTTGCTAAACGCGTAATAGAGTCCATCAAGATAATGACATCTTGTCCTATCTCTACAAGACGTTTTGCTCTTTCTAGTAATAACTCTGCTACCTTAACGTGGTGTTGAGGAGGTTCATCAAAAGTGGAATGTACTACTTCTGCTGACTCTACTGAACGCTCTATATCAGTTACCTCTTCAGGTCGTTCACCTACTAATAATATAAATAATTTAGCATCTGGTTTATTTGTACTAATTGCATTTGCAATTTCTTTAAGTAATGACGTTTTACCAGCTTTAGGAGGAGCAACAATAAGACCACGTTGACCTAAACCAATTGGAGTAACTAAATCCATAATTCGAGTAGAATAGTTTTGAGGCTCTGTTTCAAGAATAATTCTTTCCTCTGGGTATAACGGAGTAAGTGCTTGGAAATGAGGACGTTTTTTTACAACTTCTGCATTTTCATCATTAACAAAGTCAACTTGTAGAAGTCCATAGTATTTTTCATTGTCTTTAGGCTTTCGTACTTTTCCAGTTACTTTATCGCCTCGTTTAATTTCAAAACGTCTAATTTGACTCGCTGATATATATATATCTTTTTCACCTTTAGAATAATTAACGGTTCTTAAGAAACCATATCCATCAGGTTGTATATCATCTAAAACACCCTCCATATAGTAATTTCCATCTTTTTCCATTTGAGCTTCCATAATTGCCAAGACAAGCTCACTTTTATTCAATTTACTATAATTAGTTAGTTTTAATGATTTTGCTTTTTGCGTAAGTTCTTTTGTCGTATAATTTTTATACAATTCATGAAAAGATTCATATTGTGGTGATGTTCGTTCTCTTTCAGGCATAAATTGCACCCATTTCTTATATTTTTATAAAAATCATCTAGCTACTAGCATTGTCAAATCATCTAAATGATTATAACTTAAATGTTTTAAACGTTAGCATCTTAAATACTAGAATTAATATAGCAAATTTTTAATTTAATTACAAAATGATTTTATTAAATTTCAAAAAATAAAACAGCTCATGGAACTAAAACGATTCCATGAACTGTATTTATATTAAAATATTTCATTATACTTAATTATTTAAAATAACCAGCAATTGATTTTACTTCTAAGAACTCTTCAATTCCGTAGTCGCCCCATTCACGACCGATACCAGATTGTTTATAACCACCAAATGGTAAATAAGGTTCGTTTGGAGATTCATTAATTTGAATTCTACCTGCCTCAATTGAACGTGCTACTTTTTGAAGTGTTTCTTTATCTTTACCAATTACATATCCTGCTAAACCATATTTAGTATCATTAGCAATTTCGATTGCTTCGTCTAAATCATTATATGTGATTACTGAAACAACTGGACCAAAAATTTCTTCTTGTGCAATAGTCATATCATTTTTAACATTTACAAAAATAGTTGGTCTAGCAAAATAACCTGTATCTAATCCTTCTGGTTTACCTGGACCGCCATATAATAATTCAGCGCCTTCTTCAATACCTTTATCAATATAAGATTGTACTGTGTCGAATTGTTTTTTACTAATGATTGGTCCTACTTGAGTATTTTTATCAAGTGGATCGCCAACTTTAACATTACTAAACTCTTCTTTTAAGGCAGTTAAGAATTCTTGTTTAATACTTTCTGGAACTAAGATTCTTGTTCCTGCAGTACATACTTGACCAGTATTATTAACAACCTTTCCAGTTGTAGCTTTTGCAGCTTCTTTAATATCTACATCGTCAAGTACGATATATGGTGATTTGCCACCTAATTCAAGAGATACTTTTTTGATATCTTTAGCTGCTTTTTCCATAATTTTAGAACCTGTAGCTCCAGAACCAGTGAATGACATCATTCTAACTTTAGGATGTTCGCTTAATGGATTACCTACACCTTCACCATCACCATTAACTAAGTTAAATACACCTTTAGGAACGCCTGCTTTTTCAAAGATTTCAGCTAAAATTATTGCAGCAAATGGTGTTTCTTCAGAAGGTTTTAACACAACTGGACTACCTGCAGCAAATGCTGCTGCTAATTTAAGAGATGTTTGATTAGTTGGGAAATTCCATGGTGTAACTAATCCAGAAACGCCAATCGCTTCTTTAGTTACCAAATCATCTCCACGACGTTCTTCAAATTCAAATGAATCTAAAGCTCTACGTGCTTCTGAAAAGTGTTGTAAACCCATTTGATAATGAACATTTTCTGAAACAGTTAGTGGAGCACCTAACTCTGCAGTAATTGCTTCAATAATATCTTGTTTTCTATTTTTATATTCTTCTACTATTCTATCTAGTAGTTGTTTTCTTTCTTCAACTGAACTATGGCGAAATTCTAAATATACGTCATGAGCAGCTTGAACCGCTTTTTCTACGTCTTTTTCATTACCTTTTGCAACTTTTCCAATAACTTCTTCTGTTGCTGGATTAATTACATCAATTGTTTCGTTACTTTCACTATCAATCCATTCACCATTAATATATTGTTGAGTATAATTTCTCATCAATGATTCACTCCTTAAGAATGTGTATGTCTAATATATATCCGATTTGATGTTATTTAAACATAATTAAAAGGTTAAAGTTTATATAAACTCCAACCTTTTAACTATATTATTTAACTGAATCGTTATGTTCTAATGTGACGTAATCTCTAGCCCATGCTTCAATTGGTCTTAAAGCCTCAGCAAGTGCTTTTCCTTTATCGGTTAACTCATAAACGATAGAAACAGGACGTGTAGAAATGACTTTTTTGTCTACTAATTCCCACTCACCTAATTCTGTAAGCTTAATACTTAATGCACGTGGAGTAATTGTTTTTAAATCCCTTTTCATATCGGAAAAGTGTGCAGTATAATCAGCGCATCGAGATAGGTAATTAATGATTAAACCGTTCCAACTTCTACCAACAATTTTAAAGGTTTCTTCGAGATATGGACAGATTTCCATTGTCTTCACCTCTATTCAAAACTTCTTAAACATTGCAGGTATTTAATATACTTCAGCAATTAATATATTTAAGTATATCAAAAATAATTAAACTTGTTCAGTCCAAATATCCGCACCTAATTCTTTAAGATGTTTAACGATATCTGTATATCCTCTATAAATATGTTTAACATTATAAATTGTTGTAACACCTTCTGCTAGTAATCCAGCAATAATCAAGCAAGCTCCTGCACGTAGATCACTCGCATATACTTCGGCACCTTGAAGTTTAGAAGGTTTAATTGTTGCAGTACCAGTAGACGTATCTGCTTCAATACTAGCGCCCATATTTTTGAGCTCTTCTACATGACGGAAACGAGCTGGATATATCGTTTCTGTAACGAAAGATGGACCATCTGTCATAAATAATAAAGGCGTAATAGGTTGTTGTAAGTCAGTAGCAAATCCAGGATATACTAATGTTTTAATATCTACATTTTTATATGATGATTTACCTTTAATTACTATTTGTTCTTTATCATCATCGATATCAATATCAACACCTAATTCATTTAGTTTAACTGTGAGCGCTTCTAAATGTTTAGGTACAATATTTTTAATTGTTACTTCGTCACCACAAGCAGCGGCAATACACATATACGTTCCCGCTTCAATTCTATCAGGAATCACTTGATATTCAGCTCCATGTAACTCTTCAACACCACTGATTTTTAGAGTGCTTGTACCGGCGCCTTTGATATTTGCGCCTAAGCTATTTAAAAAGTTTGCTACATCTACTACTTCTGGTTCTTTGGCAGCATTTTCAATCGTTGTTTGCCCATTTGCATGAACAGCTGCAAGCATAATGTTGATGGTTGCACCAACACTTACCATATCTAAAAAGATGTTGGCTCCGTGCAATTCTTTTGCTTCTATTTTCATTGATGTATCACTTGATTCATCAATTTCAGCACCTAAAGCTTTAAATCCTTTAATGTGTTGATCAATTGGACGTGGGCCCAATGGACAACCACCTGGTAAACCAATCACACATTTTTTAAAGCGACCTAACATGGCTCCCATCATGTAATAAGAAGCACGTAAAGATTCAACTTTGTTATTTGGTAACGGTGCATTTTTAATGTCTGTTGTATCAACTTCTAATGTTTTACCATTAAGATTCGTTTTAATATTTAAATCTTCTAATAAACTCACTAGTGTTTCAACATCTGAGATTTGCGGTAAACCGTCAATTTTCACTTGTCCTTGCGCTAATAGAGTAGCTGGAATAATAGCTACGGCACTATTTTTTGCACCACTAATTGTAACTTCACCCTTTAGTGGTTGACCACCTCGGATTTTAATTACTTCTTGACTCATTTATTTTTTCTCCTTTATTCGCCTTTTGTAAAATTATACATAATTCGCATTATAAATTATATATTATTTATTTGTAAAACACTAACTTTTAAAAAAACTTAGCAATTATAATATTAATATCCAAAAATCTAATATTTCATATAACGGATTGATAACACTATTATAAATCAATTTATACAATTATTTAATTCTGTTTTTTCATAAATTTTAAAAAGAGATAACTTATTTTTTATAAATCATGAGTCAGTAATTGATTAACACTTAGCATGACTAACTTTATACAAATACTTTAATAATATATCGTAAAATTTTTGTATAAAATAAAAAAACTGTCAACAAAGCGAACACTTTGCTGACAGTTCAGGTTGCCTTAACCTTTAATAATAATTATTTTATTTAGCGCGATTAGACGTACCAAACTCTCTAATTTTGCCTTTTACTGTTTCTTTAATAGCTTCACGTGCTGGACCTAAGTATTTGCGAGGATCGTAAACTTCTTTATCATTGTTCAATACATCTCTAACAGCTTTAGCTGAAGCAATTTGATTTTCAGTATTTACATTAATTTTTGCAGTACCATAAGGGATTGCTTTTTGAATATCTTTAGTTGGAATACCTGTACCACCATGTAAAACAAGTGGTAATCCAGTTGATGCACCAATTTCTTCCATTTCTTTGAAGCCTAATTTAGGTTCGCCTTTATAAGGACCATGTACTGAACCTAATGCTGGTGCTAAAGTATCAATACCAGTTCTTTCGACTAATTCTTGACATTCTTTAGGATCAGCATAGATGATACCGCCTACAACATCATCTTCTTGTCCACCCACTGTTCCTAATTCAGCTTCAACTGACACGCCATGTTGATGTGCATATTCTACTACTTTAGAAGTAATTTCAATATTTTCTTCAAATGGACTATGTGAAGCATCAATCATTACTGAAGTAAATCCAGCATCAATAGCTTCTTTACATTTTTCAAAACTTGAACCATGATCTAGGTGGATAGCTACTGGTATAGTAATGTTTAAATCATGCATTAAACCTTCTACCATTTTAACTACTGTATAAAAACCACTCATATAACGTGCAGCACCTTCGGAAACACCTAAGATCACTGGCGCGTTCTCTTCTTGAGAAGCTTCTAAAATAGCTTGTGTAAATTCTAAGTTATTTAAGTTGTATTGACCAACCGCATAACCATTTTCTTTCGCATCGATTAACATTTCTTTCATTGAAACTAATGGCATGAAAGTTCCTCCTTGTATCCAATTACATAAATTTTCAAAAATTATTATAGCAGATAATATTTTTTATTGCATGCTTAATTTAAAAATAATTGATAACTTTTGAAGCTTCATTGCATAAAATATTATATTTCATTACAATACTAATGAAATGGAGGATAATCATGTCAAAGATACTACAAACACAATTAACGGGTATATTTAATCGTTTAGAAGACCAAGCGTTAGACATACAAATGGCTGCTCAATGTTTAATCCAAGCTATTGGTGGAGAAGGATATGTATATATTAATGGTTATGGAAATTTAAAATTTTTTGAAACTTTTATATTAGACAGTGATGAAAAATTAAATTCTAGTAAAAAATTGAGCGAATTAAACAGTTTAAATGATTTAGATACAACTGATCGTGTATTTTTATTCTCTCCTTTTTATACTAAGGAGGTTGATCAAGATGTTCAACAATTAATAGACAAAGATATTGATTTTGTATTAGTATGTAATCGTCCTAAACAAGAAGATTTCCCTGAACATCTTATGCATTTTGTAAACTTATCAACTCCGCGTCCGATTGTATATACTGAGGATTATGATAAAATTGTACAACCTCATACAATGGCGTTTAATTACATTTACTATGATATATATACACAAATGATTGAAATGACTAGAGACTTGGAATTATAAATTAACTTTATAATCATTAGCGCCTAACATGTACAACCTTTATCTTCTATATAAATTGATATAAATGAAGAGTCCGGGACATAAAGTATCTA
>NZ_KV813731.1:0-277 GCF_001813735.1 Staphylococcus sp. HMSC068C09 | reverse complement strand
TTTTTTTATTTAAGCATTTGTATTATCTGGTAAACAGTTAAAACTACTAAAACACCAAGTACATACTTACTTGTTATAAAATTCTCAAAGGCTTCTCTGAATTTCATTTCTTCAACTCCTTTTATTGCTTTATTCCAATTTCCTTATTGGTCGGAACCTACAGGGCTTTATGTGTTGTTGAGTTGGTACTTTCTTGGGATTAATCCCAATTCAAGTCCAACCAACTCGCTAACAAGTTAGCTAACACATAGCCCATTCCAACCAATAAGTTTTCTCG
>NZ_KV813730.1:0-1082 GCF_001813735.1 Staphylococcus sp. HMSC068C09 | reverse complement strand
GTCTGAATTCGGTAACCCGAGAGGGGCCCCTCGTCCAAACAGTGCTCTACCTCCAATAATCATCACTTGAGGCTAGCCCTAAAGCTATTTCGGAGAGAACCAGCTATCTCCAAGTTCGATTGGAATTTCTCCGCTACCCACAGTTCATCCGCTCACTTTTCAACGTAAGTCGGTTCGGTCCTCCATTCAGTGTTACCTGAACTTCAACCTGACCATGGGTAGATCACCTGGTTTCGGGTCTACGACCAAATACTATACGCCCTATTCAGACTCGCTTTCGCTACGGCTCCACATTTTCTGCTTAACCTTGCATCAGATCGTAACTCGCCGGTTCATTCTACAAAAGGCACGCCATCACCCATTAACGGGCTCTGACTACTTGTAAGCACACGGTTTCAAGTTCTCTTTCACTCCCCTTCCGGGGTACTTTTCACCTTTCCCTCACGGTACTGGTTCACTATCGGTCACTAGAGAGTATTTAGCCTTAGGAGATGGTCCTCCCAGATTCCGACGGAATTTCACGTGCTCCGTCGTACTCAGGATCCACTCAAGAGAGAATATATTTTCAACTACAGGATTATTACCTTCTTTGATTCAACTTTCCAGATGATTCGTTTAATATATTCCTTTGTAACTCCGTATAGAGTGTCCTACAACCCCAATAAGCAAGCTTATTGGTTTGGGCTCTTCCCGTTTCGCTCGCCGCTACTCAGGGAATCGAATTTTCTTTCTCTTCCTCCGGGTACTAAGATGTTTCAGTTCTCCGGGTCTGCCTTCTGACAAGCTATGAATTCACTTGTCGATAACACAACATAACTTGTGCTGGGTTCCCCCATTCGGAAATCTCTGGATCAACGCTTACTTACAGCTACCCAAAGCATATCGTCGTTAGTAACGTCCTTCATCGGCTTCTAGTGCCAAGGCATCCACCGTGCGCCCTTAATAACTTAATCTAATATAGTTATTAATCTGTGAGTGTTCTTTCGAACACTAGCGATTATTTTTTATGAATTCAAGCTTATTTAAAACTCTATTCACTCGGTTTTGCTTGGTAAAATCTATTTACTTACTTATCTAGTTTT
>NZ_KV813729.1:0-427 GCF_001813735.1 Staphylococcus sp. HMSC068C09 | reverse complement strand
TTTATACTGACTTATTTGCTCATGTTTAGCATTTGTTACTTGTCTTGATTGCCCACGTTCTAAATCATATCCTCGTTGTTTAACATGCTCATTAAATCTATCTTGAAACGCTGTTAAAGCTTTTTTATTACCTACAACTTCTTTAGCACTTAAACGACCATCATCAGTTATTGGAACAACGCCATAATGCATATGTGGTGTTTTTTCGTCCATGTGAACTGTTGCATATAATAAATTATCTTTACCGTATTCTTGTTCTAAAAACTCTTTAGCATATTCAAAAAACTGCTTTGTATCTTCTGGCGTTTGATTATCAAAGAAATCATTGTCTGATGTAATTAAACCATCAATGTGTTTAATCGCGTCTGTTCTAATTTTTCTTTTGCCTGTATAATTCTGTTCGATTTTTTCATCAATCAAGTTATTA
>NZ_KV813728.1:0-803 GCF_001813735.1 Staphylococcus sp. HMSC068C09 | reverse complement strand
ATATATATAATTATTTACTAAGTCCATTTAAAAAAATTTGAGAGAACTTGTTCATAAGTTTAATTCTTTCATTAATATTTTGTTCATGTGTAAAGGTAACAATTCCATTAACAGCGTTTGCTGCTATTTTACTAACAGCATTAACATCATTAATACACCATTCGCCATTTAAATTACCCTCCTTAAAAATTACATGATAAGCATCTATATATTTGTTTTCTAATTTATTCATTTTTTCATTAATGCTATTAGTTTTATAATATTCAGTGTAAAATTCAATTATTGCGTTTTGAAGTGGATAATAGTATTCGGTTGTTAAAGATAGTTCATTATATAAATAAAATTTTTCTCTATTAGTTTTACATTTGATTTGTTCCTTTTTCCACTGTTCTTGCCATTTAGATTCTTCTATATTTAAAATTTCTAAAAATAGATTTTCTTTTGTTTTAAAGTGATAATAAAGATTCCCTTTACTACTTTCTGATAATTTAACAATTTCTCCAGTAGTAGTGGCATTATATCCATTTTTTATAAATAATTCCTTTGCGACACCTAGTATTTTATCTTTCAAGTTCATCACGCCTTTAATGAGTATTAAGTACTATCAATGATAGCACAAAAAATTCAAAGAATAATTGTATAACACAATACAGCCATTTAAATTTCGCAAGATTTTTTGTTGTAATATGTAAAAAAAATAGATTATAATCCTTATAGACCGATCGCACGGTCTATAAGGATTGGAGGGAACTTAAATGATTTCATTTTTTACAAAAACTACTGATATGATGACATCAAAAAAA
>NZ_KV813727.1:0-2554 GCF_001813735.1 Staphylococcus sp. HMSC068C09 | reverse complement strand
ATTAGGTACGCCACCATCTGTATGTGCTAATAATGTACCTTCAAATGCTTTTGTATTAACTTCATCAATTGTTTTACCAGCAAGATAATTTAATCCATCTAAATCGTCACTATCTTCTTCAATAGTAAGATCATGTTTTGGATGATTCACTTTTACAACTGTTTCAAATAAGAAACGACGACCTTCTTGAACGTATTGTCCTAATGAATGTAAATCAGTAGTGTAGTTAGCACTTGAAGGATAAATACCTTTAAAGTCTTTACCTTCTGATTCACCAAATAATTGTTTCCACCATTCGTTGAAATATTGCATTGACGGTTCATAGTTGATAAGCATTTCAGTTGTATAACCTTTGCTATATAGAAGGTTACGGATTGTTGCATATTGATAAGCAATATTTTCTTCTAATTTGTCAGAAGATAATTCTTTACGTGCTTTTGCTGCACCAATCATCATCGCTTCAATATTAATACCTGCAGCTGCGATTGGTAATAAACCTACAGCAGTTAACACTGAATAACGGCCACCTACATCATCAGGGACTACAAATGTTTCATAACCTTCATTTGTAGCTAATTGTTTTAATGCACCTTTTTGTTTATCTGTTGTAGCAAAGATACGTTTTTTAGCTTCTTCTTTGCCATATTTATTCTCAACTAATTGTTTGAATAAACGGAATGCAACTGCTGGTTCTGTAGTTGTACCAGATTTAGAAATGACGTTTACAGAGAAATCTTTGTCAGCTAAATAATCTACTAATTCTTTTGTATAATTTGATGATAAATGATTACCTACAAAAACAATTTCAGGATAGTCATTATTTGTTCTAAATGAAGATGTTAGCATTTCAATAGCAGCACGTGCACCAAGGTATGAGCCACCAATACCAATAACAACTAACACGTCAGAATTTACTTTAATACGTTTAGAAGCTTCTACAATTCTTGAAAACTCTTCTTTATCGTAATCAATTGGAAGGTCTACCCAACCCAAGAAATTATTTCCTGCACCAGTTCCTTCATGTATCGTTTTGTGTAATGTCTTCACGATATCTTTTTGTTGTTCTAATTCATGTTCTCCAAAAAATTCTAAAGTCTTACCATAATCTAATTGAATATGAGTCATCTAAAAAGCCTCCAAATTTGTAATTATTAGTCTTATATTTACAATTCCAACTGTACACTACAGTGTAATATTATTCATACTGAAAAAATAGTCACCCCCTTTAGATAAGCTGACATTCCCTATATGCCAATTTTGTCAGTATTGATTTATTGATAATTATGTCAAAATAAAGGTATAAATTAATGAAAGGATGAATTATAGTGGAATTACAATTAGCTATTGATTTATTAAATAAAGAAGAAGCAGCAGAATTAGCGAAAAAAGTAGAAGAATATGTCGATATTGTTGAAATTGGTACACCAATTGTGATTAATGAAGGTTTACCTGCCGTTCAACATTTAAATGAAAATATAAGCAATGCTAAAGTATTAGCAGACTTAAAAATCATGGATGCAGCAGACTATGAAGTAAGCCAAGCTGTTAAATTCGGCGCTGATGTTGTAACAATTTTAGGTGTAGCAGAAGATGCGTCAATTAAAGCAGCAGTTGAAGAAGCACATAAAAATGACAAACAATTATTAGTAGATATGATTGCTGTACAAGATTTAGAAAAACGTGCGAAAGAATTAGATGAAATGGGTGCTGACTATATTGCAGTGCACACTGGTTATGATTTACAAGCTGAAGGACAATCTCCATTAGATAGCTTACGTAAAGTTAAATCAGTAATTAAAAATTCTAAAGTCGCAGTTGCTGGTGGTATTAAACCAGATACAATTAAAGAAATTGTTGCAGAAGAACCTGACTTAGTAATTGTTGGTGGCGGTATCGCAAATGCTGATGACCCTGTAGAAGCAGCTAAACAATGTCGTGACGCTATTGAAGGTAAATAATGATGGCAACTTTTAATCATTATCAATTAATTTTAGATGAGTTAAAGGGTACTTTATCTCATGTTAAAGATGAAGAGTTTGATGGATTTGCATCAGAAGTAACTGAAGCATCACGCATATTTGTTGCAGGTAAGGGTCGTTCTGGATTCGTTGCAAATAGTTTTGCAATGAGACTCAATCAATTAGGCAAGCAAGCATTTGTTATTGGCGAATCAACAACACCATCAATTCAAAAAGGTGATTTATTTATTGTGATTTCTGGTTCGGGTTCAACAGAACACCTTCGCTTATTAGCAGATAAAGCGAAATCAGTTGAAGCAGAAGTGGTATTACTAACAACTAAACTAGATTCTGCAATTGGTGAAATTGCAGACACAGTAGTTGAATTACCAGCAGGTACAAAACACGATGCTACTGGGTCTGATCAACCGTTAGGTAGTTTGTTTGAACAATCATCACAAATCTTTTTAGATAGTGTAGTCATTGGACTAATGACACAATTAGATGTTGATGAAACAACTATGCAAAATAATCATGCCAATTTAGAATAGATATAAATAAGCAGTTAATGCGGAAGATTATATAATCTTCCGCAT
>NZ_KV813726.1:0-10374 GCF_001813735.1 Staphylococcus sp. HMSC068C09 | reverse complement strand
GAGGGTCAGAGGTTCGAATCCTCTATGGCTCACTTTAAGCACTCCTTAATGGGGTGCTTTTTTATTATCCATTTTTAGTAGTGATTTTCATGAAAAATTTATAAGTATGACTTTCATAGTATGACAGTTACACCTTTCATTGGTATAATTATGAGTATGAAAGTTATAGACGGAGGAGAGATTATGGATTTTTCCAACTTTTTTAATAATCTTAGTACTTTGAAGATTATTACAAGTATATTAGATATACTTATTGTCTGGTATGTCCTTTATCTTCTCATTACTGTATTTAAAGGAACTAAAGCAATTCAATTGCTTAAAGGTATATTATTTATAGTTATTGGACAACAAGTAAGTAAACTTCTCAATTTAACTGCTACCTCAAAGTTATTTGATATTGTGATTCAATGGGGCGTTTTAGCTTTAATTGTGATATTCCAACCAGAAATTAGACGAGCACTTGAGCAATTAGGGCGAGGGAGCCTATTTAAACGCTATACTAATACTTACAGTCATGATGAAGAAAAATTAATCCAATCTGTATCAAAGGCTGTTCAGTATATGGCTAAAAGACGAATTGGAGCATTAATTGTTTTTGAAAAGGAAACTGGATTGCAAGACTATATTGAAACTGGTATATCAATGAATTCTGCAATATCTCAAGAATTATTGATAAATGTTTTTATACCTAATACACCATTACATGATGGGGCTATGATTATTCAAAACACTAAAATTGCTAGTGCTGCATGTTATTTACCACTTTCAGATAGTAATAAAATTTCTAAAAGTTTAGGTACAAGACATAGGGCAGCCGTAGGAATTTCTGAAGTTTCGGACTCATTTACTGTGGTAGTATCTGAAGAAACCGGTTCAATATCAGTTACTTTCGATGGTAAATTAAGACGTGATGTTTCTGATGAAGTATTCGAAGAGTTATTAGCTGAACATTGGTTTGGAACTCGCGCTCAAAAGAAGGGTGTGAAATAGCATGTTAGAAAGTAAGTGGGGATTAAGATTTTTTGCCTTAATATTAGCGATCTTTTTTTATCTTTCTGTTAATAATGTGTTTGGCAATATTTTTAACAATGATAATCTAGCTCAGAATTCTTCTAAAACAATTGAAGATGTACCTGTAGAAATTCTTTATAATACCAAAAATTTACATGTTACTAAATCACCAGATACTGTTGATGTTACTATTTCAGGACCACAATCAAAGTTATTGAAAATAGAAAGTTCAGACGATATCAAGGTCACAGTTAATTTATCTAATGCTAAATCTGGAAATTATAAAGAAGATTATATTGTTAAAGGATTAAGTAACGATATTAGTTATAATGTTAAACCTAAACACGCTTATATCACCTTGGAGGATAAAGATACTAAAACAATGCATGTTCAGCCTGATATTTCACAAAACAATGTAGATTCAAATTATAAAGTAAGTGAAACTTCTTTGAATAAAGACACTGTTCAAGTTACTGGTGGTAAAAAGCAATTAGACAAAATTGCATATTTAAAAGCGACATTTAAAAATGCGACTAATATCAGTGAGAATACTACTGATGTAGCTGAAATTACTGCATTTGACAAGCAATTGAATAAATTAAACGTTCAAATCAAGCCTAATAATATTAAAATGTCAGTGAAACTTGAACCTTACAGTAAAAAAGTAAAAATTAAAACCGTTAAAAAGGGTTCATTACCTGATGATGAAAGTTTAGATAGCATTAAACTAAATGAGAATGAAGTAGAAATTTATGGTAATAAAGATGATTTGAAGGATATTAATGACATAGAAGCCGATGTCAATTTAGATGATATCACTGAATCGACTGATAAAACACTTCAACTCAAGATACCTAAACAGGTTAAGAAATCTGAATTTAATGAAGTCACAGCACATGTCAATTTAAAATAGTAAACTAGATAATAAAGGAGTAATGAAAATGGGAAAATATTTTGGAACAGATGGTGTAAGGGGAGTAGCTAATAAAGAATTAACACCTGAATTAGCGTTTAAACTAGGTCGCTATGGTGGTTATGTATTAGCACATAATGAAGGAGAGAAACATCCTAGAGTTTTAGTTGGTAGAGATACTCGTGTGTCTGGTGAAATGTTAGAATCAGCTTTAATCGCTGGATTAGCATCAATAGGTGCAGAAGTAATGAGATTAGGAGTTATTTCTACTCCAGGTGTTGCATATTTAACACGTGAAATGGGAGCACAATTAGGAGTAATGATTTCTGCCTCTCATAATCCTGTAGCTGATAATGGTATTAAGTTCTTTGGTGCTGATGGTTTTAAACTTTCAGATAAGCAGGAAGAAGAAATTGAACAATTATTAGATCAAGAACAACCTGACTTACCACGTCCAGCAGGCAAAGACATTATGCATTTTTCAGATTATTATGAAGGTGCACAAAATACTTAAGTTATCTTAAATCTACAATTGATATAAATTTAGATGGACTTAAAATTACTTTAGATGGGGCGAATGGATCAACTTCTTCACTTGCGCCTTTCTTATTTGGTGATTTAGAGGCAACGACAGTTACAATTGGTTGTAATCCAGATGGATACAATATTAATGATGAATGTGGGTCTACTCATCCTGAACATTTAGCTGAAAAAGTTGTAGAAACTGAAAGTGATTTTGGTTTAGCTTTTGATGGAGATGGAGATCGTTTAATTGCTGTTGATGAAAAGGGTAACATCATTGATGGTGACCAAATTATGTTTATTATTGGTCAAGAAATGCATAAAAATCATGAATTAAATAATAATATGATTGTATCTACTGTAATGAGTAACTTAGGATTTTATAAAGCTCTTGAAACAGAAGGCATTCAATCAAATAAAACAAAAGTTGGAGATAGATATGTCGTTGAAGAAATGAGACGAGGCCATTATAATTTAGGCGGAGAACAATCTGGACATATAGTAATGATGGACTATAACACGACTGGTGATGGACTACTAACTGGAGTACAACTTGCTGCTATTATTAAATCAAGTGGTAAAACTTTAAGTGAGTTAGCAGCACAAATGAAAAAGTATCCACAATCATTAATTAATGTAAAAGTAACAGATAAACATCATGTATCTGAAAATGAAGACGTTAAAGCTGTTATGAATGAAGTTGAGAATGAAATGAATGGTGAAGGAAGAATATTAGTTAGACCTTCAGGAACTGAACCATTAGTAAGAGTAATGGTTGAGGCAGCAACAAATGAAGATGCTGAACGTTATGCTCAAACAATTGCTGATAAAGTAAAAGAAAAAATGGGATTAAATTAATAGTACCATTTAAAAACAAGAATACACTCTCTTTAAAGTTAAAGCCGTAGAACTGAAAACTTTAAAGAGAGTATTTTTTTAGCAAAAAATATAAATTAAATATCAAATTATAACTATAAGTTTATGAATTAAATATAATAATATTTGCAAATAATTATTAGAAAAGGGTAAAATAGAGAGTATTGGAAGAAAGGAGGATAGATGTAATAAAAATAAAATAAAGCGCCTGGACAAGTAATTAGAATGTTAATCATTTAGTATTAATTAGGAGAATACTCATAGACATACTAATTATATTGTAGACGAGGAGAATAGTTATCGATATAATCGGCGGATGCTATTCCGGATGAGGCACATTCGTTAGCTTATTATTTAAAACATATAGGTAACTAGATGTACAAATATAATAAGAACGCCAAATAGAAAACATAGAAATATGATGTTTAGAATCCAATACAATAAAACGAGCAATGTCTAATTAAAAAATTTTATATAACAGATAAAATTATCATATGACTATGTAATGGAGGAAAAAGAAATATGTGCGGAATTGTTGGATATATTGGCTTTGATAATGCCAAAGAATTATTACTATCTGGTTTAGAAAAATTAGAGTATAGAGGATATGATTCAGCAGGAATTGCTGTTGTCAATGATGAAGGGACTACTGTATTTAAGGAAAAAGGTCGTATTGCAGAATTAAGAAAAGTAGCAGATAGCAATGACATTGATGGTCACATTGGTATTGGTCATACTCGATGGGCTACTCATGGGGTACCTAGTCATATTAATTCACATCCTCATCAATCAAATAATGGACGTTTCACTTTAGTGCATAATGGTGTAATTGAAAATTATGAAGAACTAAAAAGCGAATACTTATCAGATGTAACGTTTAAATCAGAAACTGATACAGAAGTTATCGTTCAATTAGTAGAATATTTTTCAAATAAAGGTTTAGAAACTGAAGAAGCATTCACTAAAGCAGTATCTTTATTAGATGGATCGTATGCTTTAGGTATGTTAGATTCTGAGGATGAAGACACTATTTATGTAGCTAAAAATAAATCACCTTTACTTGTTGGTATTGGTGACGACTTTAATGTTATTGCTTCAGATGCATTAGCAATGATTAAAGTTACAAATCAATATAAAGAAATTCACGATCATGAAATTGTTATTGTTAAAAAAGAAAGTGTAACAATTAAAGATAAAGATGGAAATATTCAAGATCGCCCAACGTATACTGCTCAAATAGATGCATCAGATGCTGAAAAAGGTATTTATGATCACTATATGTTAAAAGAAATTAATGAACAGCCAGCAGTAATGCGTCGTATTATTCAAGAATACGAAGATGAAAATGGAGATTTAAATATTGATTCTGAAATTATTAAAGATGTATCGAATGCAGATCGCATTTATATTATTGCTGCAGGAACAAGTTATCATGCTGGTTTAGTTGGTAAAGAATACCTTGAAAAACTATCTGGAGTGCCAACTGAAGTTCATGTGGCATCAGAATTTGTTTATAACATGCCATTATTATCTGAAAAACCTTTATTTATTTATATCTCTCAATCAGGAGAAACAGCTGATAGCCGTGCAGTATTGGTTGAAACAAATAAATTAGGCCATAAGTCTTTAACAATTACAAATGTAGCAGGTTCAACGTTATCTCGTGAAGCTGATCATACGTTATTATTACACGCAGGACCTGAAATTGCTGTTGCATCAACTAAAGCTTATACAGCTCAAATTGCTGTATTATCAATTCTTTCTCAAGTTGTAGCTAAAGCACATGGACGCAATAACGGTATTGACTTATTAAGAGAATTAGCAAAAGTAACAACTGCAATTGAAACGATTGTAGATGATGCACCAGTAATGGAAAAAATTACTAAAGAATTCTTAGAAACGACTAGAAATGCTTTCTTTATTGGTCGTGCGATGGATTACAATGTAAGTTTAGAAGGAGCATTAAAACTTAAAGAAATTTCATATATTCAAGCTGAAGGATTTGCTGGTGGAGAGTTAAAACACGGTACTATTGCTTTAATTGAAGATGATACGCCAGTCATTGCGTTAGCTACGCAAGAAAATGTGAATTTATCAATTCGTGGTAATGTTAAAGAAGTAGTAGCACGTGGCGCTAAACCTTGTATTATTTCAATGGAAGGTTTAGAAAAAGATGGAGACACATATGTGATTCCTCACGTACACGAATTATTAACGCCTTTAGTATCAGTAGTAGCGCTACAATTAATCGCATATTATGCAGCTTTACACAGAGGATTAGATGTTGACAAACCTCGTAACTTAGCTAAATCAGTTACAGTTGAATAATTCAAAAAGCTGGGACATGGATGACATGTCTCAGTTTTTTATTTGATTTGTTAAATAATCAGAATCATCATACAATTATTTTAAGTAGAGGTGATCATTTGATAAATTTAAAACATATCTATAAAAAGAAACACGGAAAAACAATCATTAATGATTTAAATTGGCATATTGAAGCGGGAGATAATTGGATTCTTTATGGGTTGAATGGTGCAGGAAAAACAACACTATTAAATATCATGAATTCTTATGAAAGTGTATCTCAGGGTGAAATAGAATTGTTTGAAATGATACCAGGTAAAAAAGGATATTCTGCAGAAAACGTTCGTCAACATATTGGATTTGTTTCGCATAGTTTATTAGAAAAATTTCAAGACGGTGAGAAAGTGATTGATGTCGTATTAAGTGGCATATTTAAATCTATCGGTCTATATAAAGAATATTCTGATGAACATACTAAAGAAGCAGAAAAATTATTAAATTTAGTAGGAATGTTATCATATAAAGATCAATATTTAGGATATCTCTCAACAGGACAAAAACAAAAAGTAATGATTGCTCGCGCGCTTATACATCAACCTGATGTACTTATTCTTGATGAACCAGCATCAGGATTAGACTTTTTGGCTAGAGAACAGTTATTATATTTATTAGAAAATTTAAATAAGACATACGCTCATTTGACGATGATTTACGTGACTCATGTCATAGAGGAAATTATTCCATTATTTAGTAAGATATTTTTATTAAAAGAGGGTAGTTGTTTTGGTAAAGGAATAACAAAAGATATTTTAACTGATTCGATGATGTCTAAATTTTTTAATAACCAAATTGAAGTTATTCAATATAGAAATCGATATCATCTTTATATAAAACATAATTGAGTTTGCACTTTGGTTAAATAAATGTCACAATTTTAAGAAAGAGTTAGATGGAGGGTATCACGATGGCATTAGAAAATATTAAAGCAATATTCTTAGATATGGATGGAACACTATTGCATGAAGATAATAAAGCGACTGTAAAAACAAAAGAAGTAATTGATCAGTTAAGAGAAAAAAATTATAAGGTATTTCTAGCAACAGGACGTTCTTATTCTGAAATTCATAGTCTAGTACCAAAAGGTTTTAAAGTAGATGGTATGATTAGTTCTAATGGAACAAGAGGCGATATTGAAGATACAATTTTATTTAAACATAGTTTGACAATAGATAGTGTAAAAAAAATCGTGCAACTAGCTCAACAACAACACATTTATTATGAAGTTTTTCCTTTTGAAGGAGATAGAATTTCATTAATTGAAGATCAATCATGGATGGAAGATATGATTGATAGTGAACATCCACAAAATGAAGTGA
This sequence comes from Staphylococcus sp. HMSC068C09, assembly GCF_001813735.1. Lineage (NCBI taxonomy): Bacteria > Bacillati > Bacillota > Bacilli > Caryophanales > Staphylococcaceae > Staphylococcus > Staphylococcus sp. HMSC068C09. The sequence goes on along the minus strand of NZ_KV813726.1, from coordinate 3,369 downwards.
GTGAAAGTGAATGGAAATCACGTCGAGATGCCATGAATGGTAAAATTAATTGGAGAAAAGATATTCCAAATGACGACTATTCTAAAATTTATCTATTCAACAAAAAGTTAAATAAAATTAAAACGTTTAGAGATGAATTAATACAAAATAAAGTGTTATTAAATATTAGCGTATCTAATTCTTCAAGGTTTAATGCTGAGACGATGGCTTATCAAGTGGATAAAGGCACTGGAATTAAAGAAATGATAGATCATTTCGATATTAAACAAGAAGAAACACTTGTTATTGGTGATAGCGATAATGACAGAGCAATGTTTGAATTTGGAGGATACACTGTTTCAATGAAAAATGCACGTCCAGAAATTCAGTCTATTACTGATGATACTACACAATATACAAATGAAGAGGATGGCGCGGCTTTATATTTAGAACAACATTTTTTAAATTAAAATAAGGTAAGAAAGTAGGAGAAACCTGCTTTCTTACCTTTTGTGTTAAATAGTGATTTATTTATCGTTATTCAAATTTTTTTGATGATTTAAGTCTTCTTTAATATGATTTTTTGTCTCATTAAAAGATGAAGGGTCGTTTTTTAACGCTTCTTTTTTATGATTTTTTTCTTTTCGTTTACTTTTTTTCTTTTCTTTTACAGGTCTATTCACATTCTCACCGCGACGTAAGAAATATTGAACAATACCCATTAGAATTATAAAATATAGAATTAAACGTACAATAATAATAAGCGTTTGAGCAATAATTAAAATCACTTGTGCTACATTTTGGGACATATTTCCGGTTAATACAGTTAATATTGTACCAAGTGGTTGTGTAATGATAATAATGAGTAGGTTAATTAATAAGATAGCTAAAAAGAATTTGAACCAAGTTTTACGTCCATTTTTAATGCCTTTAAAGCCGTCTTTAAAATGACCTATAGCACTTAAGTCATTTTTACGTGCAAATGATACAGTATAATTAATCATTAATATAAAGAAGAACCAATATACGATTGAAAGAATGAATCCCATAATGATAATTAAGATAATTTGTACAGTAAGTAAAATGCCAATAGCGTGATCAGATGTACTTACTGACTGTTGAATAGATGTGAATAATGGTGTTAATGCTTTATTAAATAAAAAGTTTAATCCTAATGTGATTAAATATAATACAGCATAAACAATAATAGTAATAAAAGCTAAAAGAAGACCTTTAACATATTTTCCTTTTTTAAAAGCAAAAAATAAATCAGAAAATTGAACAGCTTCTTTTTCAATGGCTTTAGCCATAATATTAAAAGCCCCCGCAAGTAATTGATAACCTGCAAGTATAAAGAATAATAATCCTAAGACTAGGACGAGTATTATCATAGATAATGACGCGCCAGCTGACTGTTGAAATTGTGCTGCTAGTTGCATCTGCATAAAGTTTTGAACGAAGAAAGTTCTAGCAATCACAAATGCCACAAATACAATAATAAAACTTACTAAACTAAATAGTATTGTTTTTATGAGTTGTGACTTAGCATTTTTAAATGCTAAACTATGAAATTTAAACAAAATAAGCACTCCTTTACGTTAATATAATACACAATATCAGAATTTGTGATTTTTTTAAATTAATATCTAACAATATTATGTTTTAAGTGTTAAAATATGCTAATGATTTAATAATGAAAGGAGACTTTATGGTGAAATTTGCAATTTTAACCGACGTTCATGGTAATTTTGATGCCTTACAAACTGTTTTAGATGATATTGATAATAGAGAAGATATCGATCAAATCTTTAACTTAGGTGATAATATTGGAATTGGCCATGAAACCAATAAAGTATTAGATATGATTTTCGATCGAGATGATATGGAAATTATTGCTGGTAATCACGATGAAGCCATTATGTCAATTGTTAATGGTACACCGTATCCAGAAGATTTAAAAAATAAATTTTATGAACACCATCAATGGATTGAAAGTCGAATGGATGAAGATTACTATGATGTATTAAATACACTACCAAGATATTTAGAAAAAACAATTTGTGGGAAAAAATGTTTATTTATACATTATGAAATTGAAAATCAAAGATTAGAAGAGGGGATTGATAAACAACCATTTGAACCTATTGTAGATAATCAAAAAGAAGAGATAGTTAAATTATTTGAAGATAAGGATGCGGATTTTATAGCTTTTGGACATAATCATCAATTACACTTGTATGATGATAATAACAAAACCTATTTCAATCCTGGTTCAGTAGGACTTAATAATGGTAAATATGCCGTATATGGAATCGTCACAATTAACGAAAATGAGTTTAGTGTTGAAAGAGTAAAATTACCGTATGATAATGAAGAATTTCTTCAAGGATTTGATGAAAAACATGTACCAGGCAAACAATTTATTTTCGATTATTTTATATAAGTAAAAAAAGTCGAGCAGAAACTAATATGAATTCTGTTCGACTTTTTACTTATATTGTAAACTGCGGACATTGTTTGTGTAGTCTTAATGATGAGCGTGCTCTTTATGTAATCCAGAGCATAGTACTGAAGTATCGCGATCATGTTGGGCTGTTTCTAATTGAATTGTCATATGTTGTATATTTAAGTGAAGTAATTCATGTTCTATTTTTTTAAGAAGTCCTTCACAGTCCTGAACAGACATAGTTTCAGAGACGACTGCATGACAACTTAACGCATTCATATCATTTGAAATAGTCCAAACGTGATAATCATGGACATTATAAATTTCATTATGATTTATAATTGTACTAATGATTTTATCTAAATTGACGTCACTTGGTGTACCTTCCATTAAAATATTAAGTGACGAACGTGAAATACCGATTGCACTTTTCAATATAATAATGGAAACTAGAATGCTTGCGATAGGATCAGCAATTGTAAAGTTAAATACGTATATAAGAATAGATGCTATAATGGCACCTAATGAACCAAGTAAGTCTCCTAAAACGTGAATAAAAGCACCGCGCATATTTAAGTTATGTGACGTATCACCGCTTTTAAACATGATTATTGCAACGATAATATTCACTATAAGTCCAATCACACTAATAATAAACATTTCAGTGGATTGCACTTTAATAGGATTGAAAAATCTTCTAATCGCTTCGATGATAATGACGCCACTAATAATTAATAAAGTTATACCATTAAATAAGGCAGCTAAGACTTCAAAACGCTTGTAACCGAATGTTTTAGTTGAAGTAGCATTTTTCTCTGCATAAATAAATGCGATTAAAGCAACTCCTAGTGAAACAGTATCGCTAAACATATGAAGTCCATCTGATAATAGCGCAAGACTATTAGCGATAAATCCTCCTAAAATTTCAACAATCATAAATAAGC
>NZ_KV813725.1:0-8327 GCF_001813735.1 Staphylococcus sp. HMSC068C09 | reverse complement strand
CTATTTTGTTAGGAATTATGTCCCAGCCTCTTCTATTTTGATATTTTAATTTTGTTGGTGTTTATAAGCAGCTTCTACAAAAGCTTTGAAAATTGGCTGTGGTCTATTAGGTCTAGATAAGAATTCCGGATGGAATTGACAAGCAATGAAGAAATCATTTTCTGGAATTTCTACCATTTCCACTAAACGACCATCTGGACTAGTACCAGAAAAGACCATTCCTTTATCTTCTAATTGTTCTCTATAAGCATTATTAAATTCATAACGATGACGATGACGCTCTTCAATATTTGTTTCATTATAAATGTCATGTGCCAAAGTATGATCTTTAATAGTACATGGATAAAGACCTAAACGTAATGTGCCACCTAAATCTTCGATATCTTTTTGTTCAGGTAACAAATCAATAATTGGATATGGTGTATTTGGATCAAGTTCTGCTGAATGAGCATCTTTAAGTCCTACAACATTTCTTGCAAATTCGACAGTTGCTAATTGCATTCCTAAGCAAATACCAAAATAAGGTATATTATTTTCCCTTGCATATTTGATAGCTGAAATTTTACCTTCACTTGCTCTAAAACCAAAGCCACCAGGAACTAAAATTCCATCAACATCACTTAAATAACTCTCTACATTTTCGTCTGTCACTTCACTTGAATCAATCCATTTTACTACAACATCTTTTTTCAATGGATAACCTGCATGTTTTAGTGATTCCACCACTGACAAGTATGCATCTTGTAAACTTACATATTTACCAACTAAGCCAATAGTAATCGTACCATCTAATGAATTAACGGTATCTAATAAATATTGCCATTCATCTAATTGTGTATCGTATTTAGCATCTAAATCTAAGCGTTTAATTACAATATCGTCCATATTTTGAGCACTTAATTGTAATGGGATTTCATATAATGACGATGCATCTCTACATTCAATAACACTTTCTTTATCTATATCACAGAATAAAGCAATTTTATCTTTTAAATCTTGAGTCATTTCATATTCTGTTCGAACAACAATTAAATCAGGTTGAATACCTAAACCACGTAATTCTTTTACACTATGTTGTGTTGGTTTAGTTTTCATTTCTCCAGCTGCTTTAATGTATGGAAGTAATGTACAATGAACATACATAACATTCTCACGGCCAAGGTCACTTCTAATTTGGCGAATAGCTTCAATAAATGGAAGAGATTCAATATCACCTGTTGTACCGCCTATTTCGGTAATGACCACATCCGCATTTGTACTTTCTCCAGCCAATAATAAGCGTTCTTTAATTTCATTTGTAATGTGTGGAATCACTTGAACTGTTCCACCTAAATAATCTCCACGACGTTCTTTTTTTAGCACATGTGAATATACTTTTCCCGCAGTGACATTAGAATATTTATTTAAATTGATATCTATAAAACGTTCATAATGTCCTAAGTCCAAGTCAGTTTCAGCGCCATCATCTGTAACAAATACCTCTCCATGTTGATAAGGACTCATTGTACCAGGATCAACATTTAAATATGGATCAAATTTTTGAATTGTTACTTTAAGTCCTCTGTCTTTTAACAATCTTCCTAGAGAAGCGGCTGTGATACCTTTACCTAAAGATGAAACTACTCCGCCGGTTACAAAGATAAATTTTGTCATTGTCTGACCTCCTAATTTATTAAGGGTTGCTTCCTTACTCTATCTCTACAAAATTTAAACATTTCCTAAAAATAAAAAAATCGCTCCCTCTCACATATTTGTAAGGGGAGCGTATAACATTTATACACGTGTCCTAATTAAAGGAGCCCGAATAAAATTTTAACATTTTTCATTCAAAAGTCAATTAAAACTAATATTTAGTCATTAAAATCTTCTGCATCTTCAAATGCTTCTTCTTCACCTTCAGCGATGTCGTCATCATCATCTTCTTCAATAACGATATCTGAACCGTCAATATCTTCTTCATTATCATCAGAATCATCTAATGTTTCTTGATCATCCGTTTGAGCTGGAATATCATCGTCATCATCCATTTCATCGTCGCCAAGTAACTTAAGATTTTCATCTTCTTCATCATCGTCATCAAGAATATCAAATTTTTGAATTGTTGGTGCAATTTTTTCTTCAATATCATCTACTGAATACCAATCACGTAATCCCCATTGATTTTCACCAACATTTAAGAAACGTCCATCTGTATTTAAGTCAGTATAAAATTGTACAATACGATTTTCAATTTCATCATATTCATAATTACCGAGACTTTTAAATTCGTCAATAATATCATAGAGATTCATTGTTGACCCTTTATCGTGTAATAAAGTATAAGCCATATCGATAAATGATTTTTCATCAACCATTTCTTTAGTATAATCTTGAATTTTCATTATAACTAAACTTCCTTTCAAAGGATTTTATTATCTTTACATTGCTTTTATTAATAGTAACAAAGATAAATTATAAATGACATTTTATGATTTCGCAATTGCTATTCAATTAGTAATTAATATATTTTTTGAAAATAACTAAGTCATCTGATTGATCTGTCTCAACAAAGCCGCTACTAATACATAATGGCTTAAGTTCATTATTTTCCCCAAATAATGTAATACCTATACTTCTTATTTCTTTAAAATGTTTACGTACATATGTAGGAAGTTGTCTTAAAGCACTCCCAGCAATCCCCTCTTTTCTTTGATCTTTATAGACTTCTATTGCAGCGATATTTAGATGAGTATTTAGATGTTCGAGTGCAATAAATCCAACTTTTTGATCATCTTTTAATAAATCAATAATTTGATACATTGCAATATTTGAATTTTTATTCTCAACTAATTTCAATGACGATACATGTTTAGAATCCAAATCTAAATAGTATAAACGTTCTTTACCGATGGGTCCTTCTTCTTTAGTAGCAGTATGCATGAATCCAGCACGTTCATATACATTCCATGCCCCTTCATTTTCAGTATCAACAACTAAATATAAATGATTGAAATCTGGAAATAATAGTTGAACATATTGAGGTAAATACATCATCATAGTTGTACCATAGCCTTGTCCTTGAAATTTTTCATTAATAGACAATGATCGAACATAAACGACATGCTCAGGTGTATCATATCCTTCATGTTGATAATACTGATGAAGTATGAAGAATCCTACTACATCTCCATTTTCATTAATGGCAATATTAGCTACTCGATTTTCATCTTTTAAAGCATCTTCTAATACAGATTTAGGTAATGATGAATAAATTTGTTGTCGTTCGCTTAATTCAAAGTTTAAGACATCATCGCGATATTGTTCTTCAAATTCCTGAATTGTAATATTTTCAAATTGCTTTACTATACTCATAAAATTAACCCCTATATCTCAAAGTTGTTTTAATAATATCATATATAACCTTTAAATCTTATAAAATAATCTATTTACTCTAATATTTACTATTTATTTTATAATATTGTAAAATAATTGCAATTCGTCAAAATTATTATAGTATTAACATGTCATATATTAATTTTAGAGGTGAAAAAAATGAGAGTAGGTATCGATGCCGGCGGTACATTAATTAAAATAGCAATGGAAGATGATACACACCGTACATTGTCAACTGAATTAACAACAGATATAAATAAAGTCATTCAATGGTTAAACCAAAATGAATTCGAAAAAATCAATTTAACAGGTGGTAACGCAGGCGTTATTGCTGAAAACATCAAACAATCATCCCAAATATTTGTTGAATTTGATGCTGCTTCAAAGGGATTAGGTATTTTACTTAAGGAGCAAGGCCATCATATTAATCAATACATATTTGCAAACATAGGTACTGGTACATCTTTACACTATTATAATGGTCACCATCAAGAACGTGTAGGCGGAATTGGTACGGGTGGCGGAATGATTCGAGGTTTAGGTTATTTATTGACTGAAATATCTGATTATGAAACACTTACAAATCTCGCTCAATCTGGAAATAGAGATATTATCGATTTAAAAGTTAAACATATATATAAAGATTCTGAACCGCCTATTCCTGGTGAACTCACTGCTGCAAACTTTGGCAATGTACTAAATAATATGAATGAACATTTTACTAACTCAGATAAATTAGCATCTGTCGTGGGTGTCGTTGGAGAAGTGATTACAACGATGGCGATTACAGTAGCTCGTGAATGTCAAACAAAAAATGTTGTTTATATTGGGTCTTCTTTTAATAATAATCCCTTACTACGAAAAGTTATTGAGGATTATACTGTTTTACGAGGATGTCATCCTTTTTATATTGAAAATGGTGCATTTTCAGGTGCAATCGGTGTCCTTCATTTAAGCTAATTCAAACTAAAAACATTAACATAAAAATCCCAATAGATTTCTTAAAAAAGAAACCTATTGGGATTTGATTTAAAATGATAATTCATTAGATACTTTTTGTGGAGAAACAATGGTGCCTACGACTCCAGGTTTTAAGTCTACTGCGACAGCTTGATCATTATCTCTTAATTTATCAAGCCATTCACTAAATACACTACCTTCAATTTCGATTAAATCACATTCTTCAAAATCTTTATCACGAACTTTTCGTGCCCGATTTTTAATACTCCATACAGGCATAATATTAGGTTTTTGATTTTCTTTATCACTAATAAGAATAAATCTTTTTTCCCCTTTACGTGTTAAGCCAAAAACATGATTTTCTTTTGAAATATCTTTTGCAAATTCTTTAAGACGAATTTTGTCTAATTCAGACATGAGTTCATTCATCATGTCTACAACTTTGACAATATGTCCCTCTTCTTTACTTGAAGTATTGATTAAAATTTTATCACTTTCATCAAACAATTCATCCATATCATACGTAACGAACGTATCAATATCAATATTTAATAGTCGATCAAATTGAATGTCTGAGTGATTTAAATACTCTTTTGCGATGTCTTCATTCGTCCACATTCCTGTGTAATCACCATCTTCATGATGAATACGAATTAATTTTTTATTTTTACTAGCCAAAATAATGACTTCATTAATTAATATCTCTTTGAAATAGTCATTATGCTTATATTCCATTACAAACCCTCTCTCTTAATATACTAATTAAATGTTAAATTATATTAAAATTAACGTCAAACATCCATATTTTTTTTTATAATTAATTTAACCTATACTCTAACTTAATTAGTATCATCAAGTTCACTAATAAATGCTTGTTCTAATTGTTCAACTTCTTCTTTAGAATCAGCATTCCATATACATCCAAAGCGAGAATTCACTTCATCTTTACCAAACCAATCACCGTCATAATACGAAAGAGGATAAAGCACGCCTTGTTTAACATATTTTAAAATAACATTGAAGAAACGAGTATTATCTCCTCTTGAAAAATAACTATAAAATTTTTGATAGTTAGGATTTAATTCATCTTGTAATAGTAGCATGCTTGTCGAACCATTTTGTCTAAAATTCAAATCTATAGCAAATACATTATCATTTTCATCTAATAATAAATCAAATCCTGCCACACCAATAAAGCCTAAGTTCACTCCATTTTGCATAATTTCACGACCAGCTTGAATCACTTTTTCTGGAACATCATGCACATTTTCATTTCCTGCGTATAGACCATATTTATCAGTAATTTGATGGGCAGTACCTAGATAGGTGATACCTATTTCTTTAGAATATGCAAATTGGACACAATAATTTTTAACTGCTTCTATTTTTTGTTCAATGATTAAATTATCGGTAGCATGGGCCGCTTCAAATATTCGTTGAGTTGCTTTTTCTAAGTCTTCGTCGTTATAGCAAATCATTACGCCATAACCACCTGCAGTTGGTAATTCATCTCCTGGCTTAATTACAAAAGGATAATCCCAATCTTTGATACGACCTTTGAAATCTCTAATTGACACAATTTCACGGTCTGGTAAATATTTATGATTTGTCCATTCAGGAATACGTGATTTATTATTTAAAGCTACAAAAACGTCTTTATCAATGGCATACGCTTCGTCATCTACTATGTCATTGTTTTCGATATATTGAAAATATATTTTTTTCCCTTCTTTATTGATAATCTCTTGTAACAAGCGTTCATACGTTTCACGATCTCTAAATGTATAAAGATGCTTTGGTATTTTTTTACCAATAAAATCAAATAGTTGTTGTAACTTATCTGTAATACTCGCTTCGTGTACAACAATCGGCATATCCTTAGCGATAATCATTTCACGACCAGTCAAAAAATTAGACTGATGCTCTTCTGTTGTGAGCCAAGGATTCAATGCATAAGAAGGCCTTGAATTATATACAATATTTTCATTATACAAATCACTTAACGTTAACTTTGGAACACTATATTCATTTTTCATTTATTTACCCCTTTATTTGAGAATGTTGCTCTACAACCTCATCAAATAGTTTTTTATTTTCAATTAATTCTAGTCCCATAAGAGCAATAATTTTTGCGCCTCGAATCAAAGCTTGATCACCATGAACACTTGCAGCTGCTTCTCTAAAACGGTGTGTATGACCTACTAAATTTCTTGAACCAATTTTAACATGTGGATGAATCGTAGGAACTATATGACTAACATTTCCTGTATCTGTCGAACCAAAACCAAAATCATCATAACTTACTTCTTCGCCAACTTCTATGGCGTATTTTTCAAATAATTCGTCTAGTTTAGGTGTTTTTATAAATTCATTTACACCATTTTGAATAGGACCAAATTCATAGTCACAACCCGTTTGGATGGCTGCACCTCTTGCAATTTGATTAACACGTTCTGTTAAAATATCAAGTTCTTTTCTAGTAGTGGCACGTGTATAAAATCTCGCATGTGTATAATCAGGTATAATATTAGCAGCTTTACCTCCATCTAAAATTACACCGTGTACACGATGACTTTTCTTAATATGTTGACGTAATTGAGCTACACCATTGAAATAAGAAATCATCGCATCTAATGCATTTAAAGCCTCATCCGCATTTTCTGAAGCGTGGGCGCTTTTACCATAAAATTTAATATCAAGCACATCAACGGCTAATGTATTTATCGTTGGATATGTTTCATTTCCAGGATGAATCATAAGTGCAATGTCAATATCATCAATCACACCGGCTTTTACATATGAAGCTTTTGCACTTCCATTTTCTCCACCTTCTTCGGCAGGACATCCTAATACAACTACTTTTCCACCAACATGATCGATGACTTGTTTAAGTGCTATTCCTGCTAATACACTTGCTGTCCCAATGATATTGTGGCCACATGCATGACCTAAACCAGGTAAAGCATCATATTCAGCTAAATATCCTATAGTTGGTCCTTCTTTTTCAGACTGGTAAGTTGCAATGAACCCAGTAGCATGTCCGGCAATATCTGTTTCTATCTCAAAATCATTTGCTCTTAATTGATCAATCAATGTTCTTGATGCAAATATCTCTTCATTGCCTAACTCAGGACGCTCGTGTATACGATGGCTTATTTCGACATAATCGTACTTTTTATTCTCTATATAGTCTAATATCTCTTGTTTACTACTCATCAATCTATACTCCTTTTATACACGAATATTAATATCCATATTTATTTAGACATCAAGTCAATCCATTTCTTGATGTATCTTTAAATTTAATTATTACTTATTTTATCGGATTTACTATAGATTGTCATCACATTCATTTGAATTTACAAAATTTTCTTACAATAAGCATTTGAATTACTTGATTAAGAAAATTGTAAATGATTAGCACTCTTGTTACAATCATATTATTCAAGCAATGTATTTATAGGAGGAAATAAATATGACTAAAATGAACGTTGAAAGTTTTAATCTTGACCATACAAAAGTAGTTGCACCATATATTCGCTTAGCAGGCACAATGGAAGGGATTAATGGAGACGTTATCAAAAAATATGATTTACGTTTTAAACAACCAAATAAAGCGCATATGGATATGCCAGCGCTACATTCATTAGAACATTTAATGGCTGAACATATTAGAAATCATTCTGATAAAGTTGTAGATTTAAGTCCTATGGGTTGTCAAACTGGTTTTTATGTTTCATTTATTGATCACGATGACTACGAAGATGTATTAAATATTATTGAAAAAACTTTAAATGATGTGTTAGAAGCTACAGAAGTTCCTGCTTGCAATGAAGTTCAATGCGGTTGGGCTGCTAGTCATTCTCTTGAAGGTGCTAAAGCACTCGCAAAAGAATTCTTAGATAAGCGTAATCAATGGGACGACATTTTTGGTGAAGGCAAATAATTAATAATTAAATAAACAATGAGGCTGGGACATAATTCCTAACAAAATA
>NZ_KV813724.1:0-350 GCF_001813735.1 Staphylococcus sp. HMSC068C09 | reverse complement strand
CGTAAAGTTGGTTAAAATTATCGTCTGCGTTTTCAATACGCTCAACTGCTTTATTTAATAAATCATCTTTCTCTCGTATTTCCTTATCTTTATCATCTAAGGCTCTACCAGACTTTATATACTCGTAATCTTCCGAAATATCTTGAGCAGCTTTTATCTGTTTCTGAAATTCATTGAAATCTTTTTGGCTTATTACAACATTTCCAGTTTCTTGTATTTCTTTGCTAAATAAACCACCTACTTTTTCAGTTTCTTGCTCATACGGAACATTTATAGGCTTTTTAAGCGTATTTAACGATTTTTGGTACTCTTGCATTAATTTATCGTTCTTTTGCTTTATATGGTCTGTT
>NZ_KV813723.1:0-330 GCF_001813735.1 Staphylococcus sp. HMSC068C09 | reverse complement strand
TAGATTTTTGGACGTCGTATTTATGCTTTCGCCCAGAGTAATCATTAATTTGCTTTTTGTATTGTTTAATTTTAGTTCTTTTGAGCCGTATTTGTTTTCTTATTTTAGTACATTTTTCATTATCGATATGTTGATTTAAATCTTCGATTTCTTTATCCAAATGACTACCAATCAAATCTATTTCTTCCTTTGTTAAGTCATTATCGTGATCTTTTTTAATCTCAGGTATGATTTTATTTGTTATCAATTCATGATAGAGTGCTTTAGAATCTTCATTCATTTTTGTCTCATGGTTTTGAATACTCTTTTTCCATACAAATGTATATCGAT
>NZ_KV813722.1:0-399 GCF_001813735.1 Staphylococcus sp. HMSC068C09 | reverse complement strand
GAAAAGCAGTTTGAATAGTTATATTATATTTTGGTTTAGAACTATGAGTGGCTAGCATTTTGCCACTCATTTTTTGCGTTAGCAAAAACAGGTTTAAGCCTCGCAGAGCACACGTATTAACGACTTATTAAAAATAAGTCTAGTGTGTTAGACTTAAACTATTAAATACACATGAAACCTTTGTGCTTAGGAGTGATTTTTATATGTCTTATTCCATTGTTAGAGTTTCAAAAGTTAAATCTGGAACAAATACAACGGGCATACAAAAACATGTTCAAAGAGAAAATAATAATTATGAAAATGAAGATATAGACCATAGTAAAACTTACTTAAATTATGATTTGGTAAATGCTAATAAACAGAATTTTAATAACTTGATTGATGAAAAAATCGAACAGA
>NZ_KV813721.1:0-16729 GCF_001813735.1 Staphylococcus sp. HMSC068C09 | reverse complement strand
GCTTTTTCTTCCAAATTTGATATAAAATCGGGGCATATTCTTGAACCCCAAAAAATATGTAATACTAATATTCTATCCATAAAAAGTATGCGCTTAATATTAATTAAAACCTATTATCAGTAGTGTATATCAATATATATTATGAAACTGTTGACATAAGAAAAGATTATAGGTAGTTAAAATATATATCTTATACATAATCAATAAAAGTTGAATTTAATGTATTTGACATAGAGGAATTTTTTTACATTTCTTTTTCGTTAACTCAGCATATCTTGTAGTTCACTATATTGGAAAGTATTTATTATAAAATATTTCTATGTTTTTGCTAAGTCTTGTCTTTCTATATTTTCGAGTACTAATAAAAAAACTTTCTCACTAATATTTAATGTTTTAAAGATCACTTTACTTTCCTCTTTAATCGACATTATTATATTATGTTCTATATCTTGAAACAACATTTACTATCTCTTATTTATCTAGATGACGATATAAAGTTGCTCTACTTATGTTTGTTTTTTCTTTTATTTCATCTAGAGTGTAATTTTTGCTCATATACATTTCTATAGCATCTCTAAGATTTTTATCATCTCGTTTGGGTCTGCCTAACTTTTTTCCTTCTTTTGTATAATTTTCTAATCCAACGCGTGTCCTAAATTTAACAACATCACTTTGAAAGTCTGTAATATCATGTAGTATTTCTAAAAATTCTCCTTGAATATTTTTATAAATATATCGGTTTAAATTAATTACATATAAAGATATATCCTTCTGTGAAAGATAATCTAATATATCTACTAATTGTTTCGTAGAATCTGCAAGTATACATAAATCTGTAATATATACTGCATCCCCCGAGACCAACTTCTTTTTTAAAAGAAGGTCTAATTCATTTCTTTTTTTATTATTAGCATGACTTTCCTCAACTATTTTTTTTGTATAGGTTTCTATTTTCTTTTTTTGTTCGTTTAAATCATCGTTTATTGTAACAGGTCTGATATAACCGTATTTCATTTACTTGCACCACCCTATAGCTAAAGTATAACAGGAAAGTTTCATTAAAGGGTACACATATGAAACTTTTCTGTTATACTTTACAATATAATTAAATAAAAAGGAGAGTAAGTTATGGTTGAAAAATTAAAACATGAATGGTTTAACCAGCCAGGTAAAAATATACTTGCCGGTATCGTGGTTGCCTTAGCTTTAATCCCTGAAGCTATCGCATTTTCAATTATTGCTGGCGTAGATCCAATGGTTGGTTTGTATGCTTCATTTATCATCGCTGTTGTTACTGCTATTGTTGGTGGTAGACCTGCAATGATATCAGGTGCAACAGGGGCTGTTGCCTTATTAGTTACACCACTTGTGAAAGATTATGGTGTAGAATATCTTTTAGCTGCCACGATATTAATGGGAGTAATTCAATTAGTTTTAGGCCTTCTCAAAGTGGGGCGTTTAATGAAATTTATACCTCATTCCGTCATGATAGGTTTTGTAAATGCATTAGGTATTATGATTTTCATGTCCCAAATAGAACATATCTTCGGTATTTCAATCTCAACTTATATATATGTAATTGTAACATTACTCATTGTATATATAATCCCTAAATTTTTCAAAGCAATACCTGCACCATTAATAGCTATCATCGTATTGACTGCTCTTTATATGTATACAGGTTCTGACGTGAGAACTGTTGGTGATTTAGGAAATATTAAGCAAGCTTTACCGCACTTTTTAATTCCTAATGTTCCCTTTAATTTAGAAACACTTCAAATCATTTTTCCATACTCGCTATCTATGGCTATTGTAGGTCTAGTAGAAAGTTTACTTACTGCTAAAATTGTAGATGATGCAACAGACACTTATAGTAGTAAAAACAGAGAATCTCGTGGCCAAGGCATTGCTAATATGATTACAGGATTATTCGGTGGTATGGGAGGTTGTGCCATGATTGGACAATCTGTAATCAATGTCAAATCAGGTGCAAACAGTAGATTATCTACTTTTTCTGCTGGTGTTGTCTTAATATTCATGATTATTGTTCTTGGAGGACTTGTTGTTCAAATTCCAATGCCAATTTTAGCAGGTATTATGGTTATGGTTTCGATTGGTACATTTGATTGGAATTCTTTTAAATATATTCAAAAAGCACCAAAAACAGATGCAGTTGTTATGATACTTACAGTGATAATTGTACTGATGACACATAACTTAGCTCTCGGCGTGGTCGTAGGTGTTATTTTCAGTGCTTTATTCTTTGCTACTAAAATATCAAAAGTAGAAGTAACATCTGAGAAGTTTGGTAAAACTAACCGTTTATCTTTTAAAGGTCAAATCTTTTTTGTTTCTATTGACTCTATGATGGATCAAATTAGCTTTAATATTGAAAATAGTATTATAGAATTAAACTTTAATAATGCTCATTTATGGGATGATTCAGCAGTAGATGCTATTGATACAATGGTAAGGAAGTTCGAAGAAAAAAATAACATTGTTCATGTAGAAAAACTAAATTCAGATAGTCGTAAAATAGTCTCAGAATTAAGCAAACTAAATGAAAATCATTTAAACTAAGGAGTGTTGTTTATGTATAAATCAATTTTATTAGCAGCCGATGGGTCAGAAAATAGTTTACGTTCAGCACAGGAAGTTTTGAACTTTATAGATGAAAATACTATAGTTACTTTAATTACAGTTGTAAATGTTGAAGAATCGAAAACAGATGTTTTACATGGTAAACAAGGACATAGTTTAACAAATGAAAGAGAAGACAAATTATCCAGTATAACTGAACTATTTGTAGAACATAATGTAAATTATGAAGTAAAAATTGCACATGGTCTTCCTGCAGAAACAGTGGTTTCAGTTGCTAATAGTGGTAAATATCAAGCAATTGTTTTAGGGTCTCGTGGTCTAAATAGTTTACAAGAAATGGTATTGGGTAGCGTCAGTCACAAAGTGGCTAAACGTTCAAAAATTCCCGTTATCATTGTAAAATAGTCTGTCTAACTCAATCCATAAAAGGATTGAGTTTTATTTTGAGACGACTAAGGGTACCTTAGTAATTTAATAAAGTCTATTTTACAATATAAAAAAACAATACACAGTAATGTGTATTGTTAATTATTTCAGTATATAAACTTTAACGTAATCATAATTTCAAATAACATTTTAAGATATTTATTTTTGTTCACATAATTACTGATTATAGGTAGTAAGTTTGTATAATATATCATTTATTGTCTTTCCTCTTTATAAAAAAAAGCAGAGCTATTGTAATTATTAAGATTACTAAAGTTATCAACAAAGATTTTTCTATATCATTAATTAAAAAAAGCAATATCATAAAATTGGAATTATTAGTATCATTAGCGAAAAGAACTTATTCAATTTAAAGTCATCCTTTCAACATTTTTATTTTCTTTGGTAATTCCTTAAAGTCATTAATATTAATAAAAGTACTATATTTATAATATTGATTTATCACAGTTTATTTTTTCAAAATACAATAGTTCTGATAATACAATATTACTTTCAATATTAGTCTGTTTAATATATTATTTTATATTAATTATAATTTGTTTAGTTATTTTTAAATATAATAGGAGGAATTATTATGAAAAATTTTAACTATACTGATACAGGAGATAAAATTATAATAGAAATGTCTTTTCCTCAAAAATTCTCTTTCGTAGGGAGAGCCGATTCAGTATTTAAAAAACTACTAGAAGATAATAATGCTAAAATAACAAAATCTGATAAAGAGTAAATTGAATTTAGAAATATTATTATATAAAATAAGTGGCTAATATCTAGCCACTTATTTTTTCGCAGAAAAAATCTTAAGGGGCTTGGGGATATTCCCCAACAAGCCGGCGACGCTACCACGTATGTGGCTAGCAAAGCCAGTGCTTGCCAAACCACTATATTACTTTAATAACCTTTACATATTTTATATGCTTAGGTTATTCAAGTAATAACTTTCGAAGAAAGCGTGGTGGGAATGAATGAGTGAACGAGACACATTTGTGGCTAGCGACGATGCTGTTAAGAAAAACCGTAAACCTAACCGTAAGGAGCGTAAACAAATTAGTTTTCGAGTGAACGAAGGCGAATATTTAAAGTTACAACAATCTGCGGAAACTTTAAATATGAGTGTGCCTGCTTTCGTTAAGAAAAAGGCACAGGGAAGTCGATTGGTCGCACCAAAATTTGATAAAGAAACGCGACAATCGATAGCTAAGGATTTAAGCAAGCTAGGATCAAATGCTAATCAAATTGCTAAATATTGTAACTAACATCAATATGAGGCGCCGAATTATGAAGCATTAGAATATAATATCGAAGAATTACGTAGAAGGTTGGATGAAATATGGAAAGTCCTAAAATAAATATGATTTTAAGTCTAATTTTATTTATTGTCTGTTTAATTATGATTAGCTATTTTATTTTTTATGCACATCAATTTTGGGCAAGTATCTTTTTTTTACTTTTAGCCTTTATAGATGTTATTAAATGCTATACATCTTATAAAGAAATGAAAGAACGTGATATAAATGGCCACAGCTAAAATAAGTTCAACGAAATCAACGTCACGGGCTATTAATTACGCTGAAAAACGGGCTGAAGAAAAAAGTGGCTTAAATTGTGACATAGACTATGCCAAGGGAAGTTTCAAAGCGACACGTGAACTGTATGGAAAAACGGGTGGCAACGAAGGTCATGTGGTTATCCAGTCATTTAAGTCTGGCGAAGTAACACCAGCACAATGTAATCAACTTGGAATGGAATTAGCCGAGAAGATAGCACCTAATCATCAAGACAAGAAGAAACTCGTTTTCAACTCGTTTCAAAACAAAGACAAAGGAGATAATTATGAGTCAATTTAACCGAATTTTTGACGGTAACAATTATTTCGAATGTGATAAATGTGGAAGTTTAGCAACCATCGATGAAGATGGGAAGTTAATGCGAATGATTACGAATATACAAGGTTTGCCAGTAATTTACGAAGAAAAAAATAAAGAATCGTTTATAGATGAAAACGGAAACTTAAAATGCGACTGTAGTGATTAAAAAATTTAATATCGCTTTATTCCAATTGCTTTATTGACGTTGAGCCTCGGAACCCTTAACAATCCCCAAAACTTGTCGAATGGTCGACTTAATAGCTCATGCTATGCCGACATTCGTCTACAAGTTTAGTTAAGAGTTCTTCTCAACTTCAATAAATTTTCTCGGCATAAATGCGTGTCTAATCTTTTTTAGAACGACTAATCAAAAAATAATCTAAAAAATCACAAACCAAAATTAAAAAAATAAAAAAGCCTAAATACTCTCTCGATTTGTGAGAAAGTATTTAGGCTTTTTGAATTAATAAATTTCTTACTTCTTATGTTTATTTAACAATTAGTACTGGGACAGAACTTCTTTTAGCAATCTTATGTGTAACATCTCCTAAAACATGTTTAATATTCAAATCGACTCTATGATTACTCATAATTACTAAATCAAATTCACCATTATTTATATCTCCAGAAGTAATTTTTTCTAAGATTGTATCTTTAATATGCCCAAAATCTACATCTATTTTATATTGAATACCTCTTTTTTCTAATTCACGTAAAAATGGAGTGAGTTTTTTTTCTTTTTCTCTAATAATATCTTCTTTATGCTTATTATAATACTTTATACTAATTGCAAGATCATTTTCTGTTACAACGTGATAAATTACAACAACTGAATCTTCATCGGTGACTTTTTCTAAATAGTCAGGGATAGCACTAAAATCATTTTCGAAATCATAGGGTAATAATATATTTTTGAACATCTACACCAGCCTCCTATTACTTATTATTTAGATGTCTATTACTTATATATACCCTGAATATATATACTTATTCTGGTTCTGTTGCAAAGTGAAAAATATAGCTAACCACTATTTGAAATTTTAAGATACTTTTTTAGAGCATTTAGAGAGATTTATAGAATAATAAACAGGTTAAAAAGTAATAGGAAAAATAGGATTTGGATAAAAAAATCAATCCTATTTATAGCATTGACGTCGACTGAAGCCTATGAAATCAACTAAAATAATAGTATTCAGACAATTTAAAGTGGTCTTGTAACAATTGTAAATAGTATGCAATATTAGAGGTTATAGTATCGATAAATTCTTATTCAATATTAACTATAAGTATTGTTATATCAGCGTTTATGATAATTTTAAAAAGAGCACTTAATTAAAAGAAAATAGAGATATAGATGTATTCTAATATTGATTGGACCATTTCAATTAATATTATTAAATAAGCAGTTAACATAAGTGATAATTATCAGAAGTTCCGTCACTATAAAACTAATTATTATCCATTTTTATCCTTTCTTTAAGATTGAGAGATAGTAAAAAAGTTAACTACACTTGTAGCTAACTTTTTTTGTTCGAAGAAAATAAAAATGCACCTAAGAATAATAAAGGAAAAATAACGAATAAACGAGTAATAAAAAAGTTGGTAGGTAAAAATATATAAATAATAAAAGATAATATGAAACAAAGAAAATATATTTTTTTATTTGTACTCATGTCATCACATCTCCAGTATTATTGTATTATAACTTTTTTAATTGTTCTTTAGGTTGCCAATCTCCGCTATTAGTTCAGAACATTATCTAAAGATTGCTACCAATCTAAAAATATAATACTAATGTAGGAGGCTAATAGATAAATGATAACTTTTATATACCAACTTATTTTATTTTTTATAATTATAGGAACGTATGCTTTAATGCGTGGAGGATATATGGATATTGAATGGAATTTTTTATTATCTATGTATGGCATGTTCGTTGGATACTTGGTAATGTTCTATTTTTCGATTTATACTAATACTGACTTTAGTAGAAGAACAATAAAAATAATAGCAACAATCAGTATTATTTTAATGACTATTATCTTAGTTATTTTAGGACATTTGTTGTTTATTTTATTAACAGAATAAAGATACAAAAGGGCTTTTCTAGACATGAATATATAATCTACTTTTTATTTTTATATAGATAATTACCAATAAATTCTACTAAAAAATGAATAATTGTACCTAAAATAATAGCTGATAAACAAAGTAAGGTGATACTATAATTGTCGCTTAATGAAAATAAAAAATACAATAAAATCAAAACTCCAACTAATGTTATTTTAAAAGTCTTTTTATCTACTTTTGCCATCTCCTTTTCTAAGTTTAAGTTAACAATAAATAATATTTATTATCATTTATGATTATCAAAAGTTATGTTAATGGAATAAATTAATAAACTTTTCATTAATAGAACAATAATATAGATGTCATACAGCTGAGACGTTTGAGCGTCTCAGCTTTTTGCATAATAAAAGAGCAGTTATAATCGATTGTTATTATGACAAATGTAATAGTTAAAATCACACACAGAATGTGCTTAACACGTCATATCACATATTTAAAAGGAAGTGAGTGACTTAATAAATATATTCAAGATAAGTTATAACTACAGATTATTTCATTTGTATATTTATATCATTTTGTCGATTATTTCATAATGTGTAAGATAGATATATTTTGAAGTAATTAAGTAAAAAATAAACAAATTTTTCAATTTAATTTAAAAATTTAAAAAATTCCGTGAAATATATTTCGTTTTTTAGTAAACTGTCTACTAAGGAAGAAAGTAAGTAGTGAGATATTGTTTGATTTGAAGCCATACCTCACATCTAAATTAAATATAAGGGGATGACAGTAGATTATGGATTTATTAATTGGTACGTTGTTTTTAGTTTTAGTCTTAGTGATTTTTACGTTATTTACATATAAAGCACCTAGTGGTATGCGTGCGATGGGAGCTTTAGCTAATGCAGCCATTGCGACATTTTTAGTAGAAGCTTTTAACAAATATGTAGGTGGAGAAGTATTTGGTATTAAATTTTTAGAACAACTAGGTGACGCTGCGGGAGGTCTTGGTGGTGTCGCTGCTGCTGGGTTAACTGCCTTAGCTATTGGTGTTTCACCTGTGTATGCATTAGTTATCGGAGCTGCTTGTGGTGGTTTAGACTTACTTCCAGGGTTCTTTGCTGGGTATATTGTAGGTTATCTTATGAAATATACAGAAAAATATGTTCCAGATGGTGTAGATCTTATTGGTTCAATCGTTCTTCTTGCACCACTTGCACGTTTAATTGCGACGGGTTTAACGCCAGTAGTGAATAATACATTACTAAAAATTGGTGACATTATTAAAAGTAGTACGGACACAAATCCAATTATTATGGGGATTATTCTTGGAGGCATTATTACGGTTGTAGGTACAGCACCGTTAAGTTCAATGGCTTTAACCGCATTACTTGGTTTAACTGGCGTGCCAATGGCCATTGGTGCTATGGCTGCATTTAGTTCGGCATTTATGAATGGTACGCTGTTCCATCGTTTAAAATTAGGAGATCGTAAGTCAACGATTTCAGTAAGTATTGAACCGTTATCTCAAGCTGATATTGTCTCTGCTAATCCGATACCAGTGTATGTGACAAACTTCTTTGGAGGAGCTGTTGCAGGTTTAATTATCGCTTTATCTGGTATGATCAATGACGCAACAGGTACAGCAACACCCATTGCAGGATTCTTAGTGATGTTTGGTTTTAATAGTCCAATGAAAGTGATTATCTATGGTGTTGTAATGGCCATTGTGGGTGGTTTAGCAGGTTTTCTTGGTTCTCTTGTATTCAAAAAATATCCGATTGTTACAAAACAAGATATGATAGATCGTGAAGCAAAAAGAAAAGTTAAAACAGCATAAATATGAGTGACTTCTTTGTCAAAATATGGCAAAGAAGTTTTTTGTTGTATGTTTTAAATTTTCTATCTTATGTTTTTTGTGTAATAATATAATAAAAAGTTACACATATTGTAACGTTCATACACATCATGTGTATTGAATTTTAAATGCTAAATCTCTGACAAAGGAGTGGGCTAAGATGCAAAATTTAAGAAATAGAAAATTTTTAACATTACTTGATTTTTCAAAAAAAGAAATGGAATTCTTACTTAATCTCTCTGAAGATTTAAAACGTGCAAAATATGCTGGTATTGAACAACAAAAACTTAAAGGTAAAAATATCGCTTTAATTTTCGAAAAAAATTCTACACGCACACGTTGTGCGTTTGAAACAGCAGCTTATGATCAAGGTGCTCATGTGACGTATCTTGGGCCTACAGGTACACAAATGGGAGTAAAAGAAACGGCTAAAGATACGGCTCGGGTTTTTGGGGGGGTGTATGACGGGATCGAATATCGCGGATTTTCTCAACGTACTATTGAAGAAATTGCAGAATATGCGGGTGTTCCGGTTTGGAATGGTTTAACGAATGAAGATCATCCAACACAAGTGCTTGCTGATTTTTTAACTGCAAAAGAAGTATTAAAAAAACCTTATGAAGACATTCATTTCACATATATTGGTGATGGACGCAATAATATGGCAAATGCATTGATGCAAGGCGCAGCTATTATGGGAATGACATTCCATCTTGTGTGTCCGAAAGAGTTAAGACCTAAAGATGAGTTACTAAAAACATGTCAGTCATTGGCTGATAAAAACGGCGGTACTATTTTAGTGACTGACAATATTGACCAAGGGGTGAAAGGATCGGATGTGATTGCTACAGATGTGTGGGTATCGATGGGTGAACCTGACGATACTTGGGAAGAACGTATTAAATTATTAGAACCTTATCGTGTAACAAAAGAATTAATAGAAAAAACAGGCAATCCACATACCATTTTTGAACACTGTTTACCTGCTTTCCATAATGCAGAAACAGAAATTGGTAAACAAATTAAAGAAAAATATGGTTTGAATGAAATGGAAGTCACAGATGAGGTCTTCGAAAGTGATCGTTCTGTTGTCTTTCAAGAAGCCGAAAACAGAGCACATACGATTAAAGCAGTAATGGTGGCAACTTTAGGCGAATAGAGAAAAAAGGGGGACCTATGGATGTCTAAAATCGTGGTCGCATTAGGTGGCAATGCTTTAGGGGAATCACCGAAAGAACAATTAGAGCTTGTAAAAGGAACAGCTCAATCATTAGTTGGTTTAATAAACAAAGGATATGAAGTTGTCATTAGTCATGGGAATGGACCACAAGTGGGAAGTATTAATTTAGGATTAAATTATGCAGCAGAACATGAACAAGGCCCGCCTTTCCCATTCCCTGAATGTGGCGCAATGAGTCAGGCGTATATTGGCTATCAAATGCAAGAAAGCTTACTTAACGAACTCCATACTTTAGGTATCAATAAAGAAGTTGTAACACTCGTAACACAAGTCGAAGTAGCGAGCGATGATCCAGCGTTTCAACATCCAACGAAACCTATTGGCTTATTTTATACAGAAGAACAAGCAGATAAAATGAGACAAGAAAAAGGATATACATTTATGGAGGATGCAGGACGTGGGTATCGTCGCGTTGTGCCTTCTCCTCAACCTATTAATATTGTTGAACTTGATAGTATTGAAACACTCATTAAACATGGCACGCTTGTCATTGCAGCTGGTGGTGGCGGTATCCCAGTTGTTAAGGAACAAAGTGGTCGTTATCAAGGTGTCGATGCAGTCATTGATAAAGATAAGACAAGTGCATTACTTGCAGCTCATTTACAATCGGATCAATTAATTATTTTAACAGCTGTTGATTATGTTTATATTAATTACGGAAAAGACAATCAAGAAGGACTAGGTGACGTCACAGTCGATGATATGAAAGGATATATTGCCGATAATCAATTTGCGAAAGGCAGTATGTTGCCAAAAGTAGAAGCAGCTCTTCAATTTATTGAAAAGAATCCCAAAGGTAGTGTGTTGATTACTTCTTTATCAGGTTTAAATGATGCGCTAGAAGGTAAAATTGGTACACGTATTACAAAATAAATAGTTATATTAAATCGCTTGAGCCTAATATATGTATTTTACATATGTAGGCTCAAGTTTTTTTATGAGTTACTCAAATATCTAATAGTTACAAGTTCTACTTCGGATTGTCTGAGGTTATATTCATAGACCATTTCATTTTAAAACATCCTTTGATTTAATCAAAGAATAATGTAAACTTATTATTATATAAAGTTTACAATTATGAGTTTTATTAGTGTATTTTAAAAGATAGGAGTGACAAACATCATGACATTAAATCTAGCAGAACGTGTATTGAATGGAGAAGCGTTAACTAAAGAAGAGTGTCTAAGTCTATTTCAAGACGAAACGA
This sequence comes from Staphylococcus sp. HMSC068C09, assembly GCF_001813735.1. NCBI lineage: Bacteria > Bacillati > Bacillota > Bacilli > Caryophanales > Staphylococcaceae > Staphylococcus > Staphylococcus sp. HMSC068C09. The sequence goes on along the minus strand of NZ_KV813721.1, from coordinate 5,438 downwards.
TTGATACGTTTGAATTATTAAATGAAGCCTATATAGTAAGAAAACATTATTACGGTAAAAAAGTAAAACTGAATATGATTTTAAACGCGAAAAGTGGCATATGTCCGGAAGATTGTGGTTACTGTGGTCAATCTGTCAAAATGAAAGAAAAACAACGTTATGCTTTAGTGGACCAAGAACAAATTAAAGCAGGGGCACAAGTCGCGACAGACCATAAAATTGGAACGTATTGTATTGTAATGAGTGGACGTGGTCCTTCGAATAAAGAAGTAAATCATATTTGTGATACGGTAGAAGATATTAAAGCTATTCATCCACAACTTAAAATTTGTGCGTGTTTAGGTTTAGTCGATGATGAACAAGCGACACAATTAAAAGAAGCCGGTGTTGATCGCTATAATCATAATTTAAATACAAGTGAACGTTACCATGAGGAAGTTGTTTCAACACATACATATGAAGATAGAGTGAATACGGTTGAAATTATGAAAGAACATAATATTTCACCATGTTCTGGTGTGATTTGTGGCATGGGAGAAACAGATGAAGATATTATCGATATGGCATTTGCGTTAAAAGAGATTGATGCAGACAGTATTCCAGTAAACTTCTTACATCCGATTAAAGGTACCAAGTTTGGTGGGTTAGACTTGTTATCTCCAACAAAGTGTCTACGTATCTTAGCTCTGTTTCGATTGATTAATCCTACTAAAGAAATTCGAATTGCGGGTGGTCGTGAAGTCAATTTACGTTCACTTCAAGCAACTGCACTTCAAGCAGCCAATTCTATCTTTGTAGGCGATTATTTAGTAACAGGCGGACAACCTAATGAGCTTGATTACCAAATGATTGAAGATATGGGATTTGAGATAGACGGGTAGTGAACATATTATAAAACACCTTCTAGCAGTTTTGGTTAGAAGGTGTTTTATTTAATATCTATTTTTCAGTATTTTTTCTTGCTTTATACGCATGAGTTGCTGCTGCACTTGCATTTTGAGAAGCTTCTGCGGCATTTTCATTGGCTGCTCTAGCGCTATGTGCCGCTCTTTCTGCCCATATTGCAGATGCTTGGGAATTGGATGCTGCTAATTCTGACGCGTATTTTGCTGCTTTAGCATCTACACTTGTTTGAGTAACAGTAGAAAGAATTTGTTGTTGTTGCCCTTCCATACGTGCTTGATGTGATTCTGTTTCATATAAATTAATGGCTTCCTTTAAAGTATCAGCGCGTTGGTTATAAAGATAACTAAACATTGAACGTAAAGAATGAATGTGAGTATAAGCTTTTGGAATACGTTGTTGGGCTTTAGAAGCTGCTACAGTGTGGTGTATATCAGTTAATGTGTGTTGATGACGTTGAATATTATGTTGATGCTGTTGAATATCGGGTTGATCTTTCAGCTCTTTTTCAGCTTTTTTATATCCTTTCGATTTAGTAATTGATTTGTTTTCAGGTCTGATATTTTTATTTTTGACGAACCAGACGATAAGTAAAATGAGTCCAATCATCATAAGGCTAGTTGAGTGATAGATAAACAATGATATGAGTATCATCACAAGACTCGGTAATAATAATATTAACATGTTTTTCTTTTTGACTTGTTTTAATGTTAAGTGTTTTATCTCTTGTTCTTCTTGACGAATGAGTTTATTTTGAAACTCTTTTTGATCATGTGCTTTAATTAATAATGCGATATCTGACATTAACTGTTCTTTTGTTTGATACATATATTAACTACTCCTTATTCCATATTGAAATCTGAGAATTTAACTTGTGTAACGTCTTTATCTTTAGGTGAGAGGTCAACGAGTTTTTGATGTTTATTATCTAATTTAATCATTGTATATTTATAATCGTCATCATCCGCATCATCTCCTCTAAGGGCTGAAGGATTTGCTGTAAAGGTTCCAATATACTCTACATTTTTAGTGGGATATTGAGATTGACCTGTTTCAACGCTTGTATAAAACATAAAACTATCTTTGTCGGTAGCGGATTGATTCATCGCCTTACCAATATCATTTTGGAAATCTTTTTTAGAAATGTTATTTGTAGTTAGTAATGTGAATAAAGGTTTTCCGTTATCTGTGGTTAATTCTATATAGCTTTTAACATCTTGATAAGGTGTTTCGTCATAGTCAACGTCTTTACTATCTAGTGTTTTTTTGACTTCGTTGGCATCTAACTTACTAATTAAGCTAGGTGGAATTTCTAAAGAATCATCGAATGCAATCATTTTCATCTTGCCGGCTTTCGTGAGGTATATCCAATCTACTTTTGATTCTCCATTGGAATTACTTACGGTATATAAAAAGTGTTCCTTTTTATCATTAATAATATCTTTAATAGAAATATCTTTTTTATGTTCGATACTTTGGCTACATCCTGTCAGTGAAAAAGTGAATATTGCTAAGCTCATTATGATGAGGAAAGGTTTGAATTTTTTCATAGTAACAACTCCTTAATAAAATTTTTAAAATGAACATGTAGGATGTATATATTACAACCTACATGTTATGAGGTCATACTTCATTTCTTAGATAAATCATTTGTAGTTTGATAAGTTCTACGGTGAATTGTTTTAATAGATGATCAGGAGAAATCAATCGTAACGAGCGATGATATTGAAAACATAAGTCAATTGCTTCATTAGGATTTAAATTCATTTGAACGTCATATGTTTTATCGTTTTTATTTAAAATTTTAATGTCATCACGTATTTTTAACGTTTCGTATAGCTTAAATGTCACTTCATATGTCACTTGAACACGTAAGTCATCTTGATGTGAATATTTAGGAGAACGTTTAATAAAGTAGCTATTTTTACTTTGTTCAAATTGAATTTGTAACTCAAGATCTGAGTGCAGCGTTGATTCATATAGATAATGTCGAATATTATCTATATCTCGTTGAATCGTTCTAGGATTCACATTAAATTCTGTTGCAAGTTCTAATTTGTTGACTGTTTCATTTTTTAATAATTTATCGTAGATATTTAATACTCTAAATGCTTGTTCCATAGGCGAAAGCTTCCTTTCACAAAACCTAAATTTATTATAAGAAACGACCTTAGACATGATAGGTCATTTCTTTAAAAGTTTTTATTTTATAAAAATTGTATTTTTCGCTTTAAATGGCGTACTATTTAAATTTGAAAATTTAAGTTAGTTATATCGTGTCTAACCTAGTCATTTCCCAGGACATATGAATAAAGAATGAACCATTCTATTAATTCAGATGGATTAGTCGATATGAGTTTTAAATAAGGGCGTAGTGTATGATTTTGATTCAATTTGTGAAAGATTTTAGTGAAATTGCAGTTTAATAATGTTTCATCGTTAGTGCATGATTGACCAAATTCAATACGTTCATATTGAGCGATTATCGTTTGTGGCGTTTCATTTAGATTATTGAGTTCTGTAATGATTTCGTGATATATCATGTCATTCACCTCCATTTCTCACGTTGGAAACTAAAGGCGCCTGACAAGGCGACTTCTTTATTATTAGAAGGGGAGGTACTTTTAAGAAATAGAAATCAGCATAATGAAAAAAATGCCACTCTTATCAATTGAGGTAAGGGTGGCACGATGTTGAGATAAATTTAGAAATGGTATATAAAAGTCTCGCGCATTCATGCGCGAGACTTTTTGTCATTGATATTTCTTCTTTATCCTGATATCAAATCTTTTTCATTTATAGAATAGTCTTGTTTGAGAAGAATATATATAATCATTTAATGACGTTTTTGAAAATTTTTTCCAAAAGAAGAAATTGCCTAATGATGACAATATGAAATGATATAATATCTTTGAAATGATAAGAAATTTTATAGAAAAGAAGGGGTATCATGTCTCAATATGTCATTACAAATGGAAGAATTTATACGGAAGCACAAGTTATTGAAAAAGGGTATCTTGTCGTAGAAAATGGCAAAATTAGTGATATTCAAAAAGGTGATTATAAAGGTCATTTAAATCAAATAGATGTAGCAGGAAAGCATGTGTTACCAGGTTTTATCGATATTCATATTCATGGTGGCTATGGAGAAGATGCGATGGATGCATCGTATGACGGCTTAAATCATTTAGCTAAACAATTATTGTCTGAAGGTACAACAACATTTTTAGCAACAACGATGACGCAATCTGATGAGAATATTGAAAAAGCATTGAACAATATTGTCGCTTGTTATGAAAATCAAACGTTAGGTGAAGCGGCTGAAATCGGTGGCGTACATTTAGAAGGACCATTTATTTCTGAACACAAAGTAGGGGCACAAAACCCTAAATATGTACAACGTCCTACTGTTGAAAAAATTCGACATTTTCAAGAGGTAGCGAAAGGATTAATTAAAATCATTACTTTTGCCCCAGAAGTCGAAGGTGCTCATGAGACGTTAAATGAATTGCGTGATGATATCATCTTTTCAATGGGACATACTGTTGCCACATTTGAAGAAGCAAATGAAGCGGTAGAACGAGGTGCGAAACATGTAACGCATCTTTACAACGCTGCAACACCTTTTGAGCATCGTAATCCAGGTGTGTTTGGTGCCGCATGGACCAATCAAAGTTTAAACACTGAAATTATTGGTGATGGGATTCATTCACATCCTGCTGCTGTAGATATTGCATATAAGCAAAAAGGAGCTACTCACATGTATTTAATTACAGATGCCATGCGTGCCAAAGGTATGAAAGATGGTGAGTATGATTTAGGTGGACAAAATGTGATTGTTAAAGGGAAAGAAGCACGTTTAGAAAATGGCACACTTGCAGGCAGTATTTTAAAAATGAATGAAGGACTGCATAATTTAATTCAATTTACGCATGATAGTTTAGACCACTTATGGCGAGTGGCAAGTTTAAATCAAGCCATTGCACTTAATATTGATAAGCAAAAAGGAAGCTTAAGCATAGGAAAAGATGCAGATATCGTAATTGTAGACGACCATATACAAGTAGATACAACGATTAAATCAGGTACCATTCATCATTTTTAAGACTACTCGCATGGTGAAAAATGAATAATTTAGTATCTCTTTATCTTTTTAGGTTTATATATATGAAGTTTAGTGTATATACATAGTAAATCTACATAATATATGAATTCTAAGTAAAGGAGGGATAGATAATGCAAAATGATTTAAGATTTCCAAGTGCAAAAAATTTCTTTACTACTTTAGGATGGTTATCGGTCATTGCTTTATTAGCAGTTGTAGTAGTCAATGCGCTTTATAATAGTTCTTTTAAAAGTTGGTCAGATATCAGTGTGAATTTCACTCAAACGGATTTAATTTTCTTGATTACTTTCGCAATTATTGCGATAGTTTGTATTATTATTTCATTGCTTTTAAAATTATTTAAACATCCATAGGAAGTAAAGTTAATATATTAAAAGGAGGCTGGGACATAATTCCTAACAAAATAGCC
>NZ_KV813720.1:0-18508 GCF_001813735.1 Staphylococcus sp. HMSC068C09 | reverse complement strand
ATTTTTTTCGTAATTTCTGGTTGGATTGCATTAATAAAATTCGTACCATTTATTTTAGCAGTATCTACATTTTCATTTTTTAGTGCTTGATGAATTTGTTCCTTAGCCTTAGTAACCTCTTGATCTATTTTCGCTATTGCTGCCTCTTTTTCTTCTACTGTTGCATCAGGTGTTTGATCAATTGCTGCTTTTTTAATTCGGGCTACCTCATCGATTGTATCTCTTGCATCTGATTTTTTAACCACTTCTGGAATAACTGCATTAATTGCAGTTATTCCTTCATTTTGTGCATCATCTACACTTGAATTAGTAGTTGCTTGATTAATGTTATTTTTAGCTTCGGTTACTATTTTATCTACTTTTGCTTTTGCGTCTTCTTTTTCTTCTATAGTCGCATCTTCTATTAAATCAATTTCTTGTTTTTTAGCTATAGCGGCTTGATCAATTGCTTGTGCAGCAGCATTTTTCTTTACTGGATGCGCTACTACTTGTGATATTTCGTTTACTTTGTTTTCTTTTAATATTTCAATTTCATTATTGTGATTTAGACTATTAATATCTGCTTTTGCTCTAGCTACCAAATTATCTATCTCAGTTTTAGCTGCATTTTTTTCTTCTAAAGTTGCATTATTATCCTTATCTATTTCAACTTTTCTTGCAGATGCTATATTATCTATTGCAGTTCTAGCGTTACTTCGAACAATTGGAGTTATAGTAGCAGCATTCACACTATCTATACTACTTGTTTTTTGTTGCGCTACACCATTATTTGTAGTTTCATTCATAATATTTGTTGTAGCCTCTGACACTAAATTATCAATCGTTGCTTTTGCAGCTTCTTTTTCTTCTACTGTTGCATCAGGATTATTATCAAACTCTACTTTTTTAGCATTTGCTCTTTCAGTTAATTCATCAATTGCTGCTTGCTTTACTGTTGGAGTAAGATCAATCATTGTAATTTCATTAATTCCAGTGTCTTTATTTGTTGCTACATCATTTGAAGTCATTGATTGATCAACAGCTGTATAACTAGATTGTAGTGCTTGATTCACTTGCTCAATCACAGCATTTTTTTCTTCAATTGTAGCTGTATCGTTACCCATAAAGAGCGCTCTTTTAGTTCTTGCAACTTTGTCTAATGATAATTTAGCATGTGCTTTATCTAAATTTAAATCGATACTATTAATCGTTGCTTGATCTTTCAATTCACTTATAGGCATCTCATCTGTTTCAGCTAATACTTCTTTAGCTTTTCTAAGTACCACTTGCATTGCTTCCCATACTTCTGGTGAATTATCGTTTTGATCAAGATTGGCTAAATCATCCTCAATTTCTGTTACTTTGTCTCTCAAATGTTGCTTATACATTTTAACTGTAATAGTTTGTTTATCTAATACAATATCTCCTTGTCGCATAGCAGAATCAACACTTACAAATTCATTATGCACACCGTATCTTGTATAATGATCGCCATTATTACGTCCAAAATCTTTAGAATCACTTAACCTATTCATATTTATACCATCTGTAACATAAGTCAAATGTCCTAAGAATTCTTTTTCAATTGGTCGATCAGTTGGTAAGGATAATCCTATAGAAATATTTTTACTTGCTCCTGCTTCAAGTCGATCTATTTTAACTGTTAACTCTTTAGTTGCTGCATTAAATTTTCCAGTAGCATTTTTTGTAGATACATATGTCACATCTTCTGGTAAAACAATCGTATATTCTGTTTTATTTGAACTAGAATGTCCTCTATTTTCAATTCTAAACCCTATTTCTTGATAAACTCGATCAGCATTTATGGATCCAGATTGTGCAAAGTAGTGTGTATTATTTACTGTCGCAGTTAAATATGCGCCACTATTAATGGTAACATCAGCTAACACTCCGCCTCCAAAGTTATTAGGACCAGTAAGGAGTCTATGTCCATTAGTAGAATCAGTACTACGATTTAATGCCGATTCAAATCTTAATCTTAATCGTGAGACTGTTTCTGGCACTTGAAATACACCTACAAAGTTACCAATTGGGTTCTGTAATATATCCGGAGTTCCTTTATATAAAAGTGTAGAAGGATTATTCGCATCGTAAATATACACTCTTGCACCATTAACCCCCCATATATTATTCATACTACTAGAAATATAATGTAATTGGATTTCTGATCCAGGAGTAACATCAACATCTTGGTAAATTGATCCTACTGTAGGATCAGCTATACCTGGAACTTGATTAAAGTTACCATTATATTTTGATAGTACTACACCAATTTTATTATTGGTTTTATCGAATATATAAGGATTGTATGCGGGCAACGATTTAGGACCCCAAATTAATGGAATGATGGTTTGATCATTACTATTTACATGCCAACCCGGTACAGTATTTGCTTCATTCATTGCAGACTCTAAATTCTTAGTCGGTATCGTCGCACCCTGTGAATTATCTGTAAATGTCCCATTAATGATTTGACCAGTATTTTGTTCATTTACAGCCATCGGATCTGTATTTGTAGTACTAGGAGTGTTATCTACTGAACGTTTCCCTCTTCTATGTGGTTGATTAACGTTTGTAGTTTCATGATTATTTTCATTACTAACTACGTCATTAGTTGTTACTTTCTCATTATGATTTGTATTATTTTCAGTGCTATTAATTACATTATTCACTGTACCTTCTTCACGTTCACGGTTAATTGAATAATCACTTGAAGTATTACTTTCATTATTTCGATTATTTTCATTTGAATTAGATGTATTTGCTGACGTTGTTTCATTATGTGGTTGTTCAATATTAGTATTTTGTTTATTAATCGTCGCACTTTCATTCGTTTGTGGCGCACTTGTATTTGTTTCTGCATCATGAGTTGCTGCATGACCAGGATGTGATAAAAACACTAATGTAGCAATTAGCGTTGAAAATGTCCCCACACTAAATTTACGAATACTAAATTTCTGTTTTTTAAAAAGATTCATTATGTTTCCTCCTTGATGTTCTCTCTTGATGTCAATTGTTATAATGAAAATGTTTTATGTATGCTATAGTTGTTACTCTCACTTACATAATATTATATTCACACTTAAATATAATATCATAATAAAATTAAAAGTACTACAACTAAATAATATAAAAATATTAAAAATAAGTTAAATTATAAAAAAACAGCGAAGAATCATAACTTCGCTGTTTTTCTGTATTATTGTTTAAATATCTATAAATCATTATATACTGTCTATTTCAATACCTTCATCACCCCATGCTTGCATGCCCCCTTCAACATTAACTGCATGAATACCTTCATTTTCAAGGTAGTTCGCTACTTTTTCACTACGAACACCTGCAGCACAAACGATGTAGTACGTTTCATTTTTATTAAATTGATTTAAGTTATCAGCAATTTGATCCATTGGAATAGTTTTAGCTCCAGGAATTGTCCCCATTGCAGTTTCTTCATCTGTTCGCACATCGATAATATTTACTGGATTAGATCCTAGTATTTTCTCTTTTAATTGATCTACTGTTATTGTTTCCATTTTAAAACTCCTCTTCCATTATTTTGCAACGATATTCACTAATTTTTGAGGTACAGCGATAACTTTTTTAATCTCTTTACCTTCTATAGATAGTTTAACATTTTCATTTTGTAATGCTAACTCTTGCATATCTTCTTTAGATAAGTCTTTAGGAATATTGATTTTCGCTCTTACTTTACCATTAACTTGCACTACAATTTCAATCTCATCATCTACAAGTAATGATTCATTATACGTAGGCCAAGGTTGATACGTAATAGTTTCTTGATTGCCTAAACGTTGCCATAACTCTTCACTAATGTGAGGGGCAATTGGTGCTAACATTTTAACAAATCCTTCTACATAAGGTTTGTAAATGTGATTCGCTTTATAACAATCATTGATAAATACCATTAATTGACTAATTGCCGTATTAAAGTTAAGAGTATCAAAGTCTTCAGTCACTTTTTTAACCGTTTGATTATAAACTTTATCTAATGAATTATCGTTATTTTCAACAATTTTATTAGATAATGACCCATCTTCATTAATGAATAATCTCCATACACGATCTAAGAAACGTCTAGAGCCATCTAATCCATTTTCACTCCATGCTATAGCTGCATCTAATGGTCCCATAAACATTTCATATAGGCGTAATGTATCTGCGCCATGTGATGCTACGATATCATCAGGATTAACAACGTTACCCTTAGATTTACTCATTTTTTCGTTGCCTTCACCGAGAATCATACCTTGGTTGAATAATTTTTGGAATGGTTCTTTCGTAGGAACTACACCTAAATCATATAATACTTTATGCCAGAATCTTGAATACAGTAAGTGAAGTACCGCATGTTCTACTCCACCAATATATAAGTCTACCGGCAACCAATGTTTTAATTTCTCTGGATCTGCTAACATATTCTCATTATGTGGATCAATATATCGTAAATAATACCAACAACTACCAGCCCATTGTGGCATAGTATTTGTTTCGCGACGACCTTTCATGCCTGTTTTTTCATCAACAACATTTACAAAGTCATCAATATTGGCTAATGGTGATTCACCCGTACCAGATGGTTTGATTTGGTCAGTTTCAGGAAGTAATAATGGAAGTTCTTCTTCAGGCACAGTTGTCATCGTACCATCTTCCCAATGAATCACTGGAATTGGTTCTCCCCAATAACGTTGTCTACTAAATAACCAGTCACGTAATTTGTAATTCACTTTTTTCTCGCCAGCACCTTTGGCTTCGAGTAAAGTAATTGCTTTAGAAATTGCTTCTTTATTATCTAGCCCATCTAGTTCGCCAGAATTGATATGTGCTCCTTCTCCAGTATATGCTTCTTCTTGAACATTTCCGCCCTCGATGACTTCAATGATAGGTAAATCAAATTTCTTAGCAAATTCATGGTCGCGCTCATCATGTCCTGGTACTGCCATCACTGCACCCGTACCATAAGTCGATAATACATAATCAGCAATCCAAATTGGAAGTTTTTTACCTGATAATGGGTTAATAGCATACGCCCCAGTAAACACACCTGATTTATCTTTTGCTAAATCAGTACGCTCTAAGTCTGATTTTTTTGATGCTTCTTCTTGATACTGTTTAACCACTTCTTTTTTGTCATCAGTAGTCATTTCATTCACTAACGCATGTTCAGGACTAAGTACTAAGAATGTTGTACCGTAGATAGTATCTGGACGTGTTGTAAACACATCAATAGTGTCATTAGTATTTTCAACATTAAATGACACACGTGCACCTTCAGAACGACCAATCCAGTTTCTTTGCATATCTTTAATTGATTCAGGCCAATCTAATTCATCTAAATCTTCTAATAAACGATCGGCATATTCTGTAATTTTTAATACCCATTGTTTCATCGGACGTCTATATACAGGATGACCTCCACGTTCTGATACACCATCTACAACCTCTTCATTTGATAACACTGTACCAAGTGCTGGACACCAGTTTACTGCAACCTCATCTACATATGCGAGTCCTTTATTATAAAGCTGAATAAAAATCCATTGCGTCCATTTATAATATTCAGGATCTGTAGTATTAACTTCTCGATCCCAGTCATAACTAAAACCTAGTTCTTGAATTTGACGTTTAAATGTTTGAACATTCTTTTTAGTAAATTCTCTAGGATCATTTCCTGTATCTAACGCGTACTGCTCAGCGGGTAATCCAAAGGCATCCCACCCCATTGGATGTAATACATTATATCCTTGCATACGTTTATAACGAGAAATAATATCCGTTGCAGTATATCCTTCTGGATGTCCTACGTGTAATCCCGCACCAGATGGATATGGAAACATATCTAATGCATAGAATTTTTTTTGGCCTAAATTATCGCTTGCTTTGAATGTTTTATTCTCAGCCCAATAATTTTGCCATTTCTGTTCAATCTCTTTGTGATTATAACCCAAAGTATTTTCCTCCTAATAAAAATAAAACACCTCAAACTATTACTTTTGACAGGGACGACTTTCTTTAGCCGCGGTACCACCCTCATTCACATTTTACATGTGCACTTTATAATAGTAAGAGATGTTTTAAATTCGATTAATTAACGGTAAGTTCACTTAATTCTTAACGCTAGTTTGCACCACCACTAGCTCTCTTTAGAAAAGTATTTAAGTTACTACTCCAATACAGTTTAATATTATGAGATTCGTAACCTAATTGCAAGTGGTTCAGCATATTTTATATGTTTAATTTCAAGTTGTCTTTCAACGATTTTCATGTTGTGAATGTTTTGGTAGACCCTTATCAAAAATAGATAAGAAAAACATTCCAATTAATAAAAGAATGATCATTCCTATGAACATTGCACTCATATTGAATGTATCTACCAATATACCCCCGATTAGAGGACCAAATGCTTTCCCTACAGTTGATGCAGAATTTACTACACCCTGATATTGACCTTGCTTACCTTGCGGTGCTAAATAATTGGCAATCGTTGGTACTGCAGGCCATACAAACATTTCACCAAAAGTAAGAATAATCATTCCTATTAAGAAAACAGTAAATTGTTCTGCAAAACTTGTAACAAAGAATGACAACATAAAAATTAAAATACCAACAAACATTTGATATTTTAAGTTTCCTTTTAACAAACGAATGACTGGTCTAATTAATGGTTGTGCAACTAAAATCATAATTCCATTTACTGTCCATAATACACTATATTGAGACATTGAAATATTAATTTGTTGCGTAAATGAAGCTATTGTTGTTTCCCATTGAATGTATCCAATCCAACAAATACTAAACATGGCACATAATAGTATTAAAGCTATAAAACGTTTTTTATTTTCTTTACTTTGGATATCTAGACTATCTGGTGATTTCACTTTAGCATGGTATTCTAAATTAAATTGCGTAAAGGCTACAATTCCAAATAATACGTACATGATTAAATTAGCTAAGAAGATAAAATTAAAGCTAAATTCAGCAACGAATCCTCCCATTGCAGCTCCGGTAGCAACACCTATGTTTTGAGCTAAGTAAATAGCATTAAAAGTTGTTCTGCCACCATTAGGCCAAACGGCACCAGCCATTGCATAGATTGCTGGAACAATCATTCCCCCACCAAAACCAAGTAGCACTAACCAAACTGCATACCACGGCCATCCATGAAAGAAATTAAGTAATGTTGTACTAAGCAAACAAGTAATAGTACCTATCATGATTGTTCTATAACCACCTAACTTATCGAACAACGTTCCACCTAGTAAGTTACCAACTACCATTCCAAAAGAATTAATCATTAGAACAATCCCAGAAACTGTCAAGCTTTTTCCTAATTCTTCTTTCATATAAATCGTATTTAAAGGCCATAAAAAGCTAGAGCCAGTTATATTTAATGCCATTCCTATAACTAGCCACCATACTGATCTAGGTATATTCATAATTTTTAAGTCCTCTCTTTATATTTTTATCGAACTATAATAAACACTATAACATTAAAATATGTTAAAATCTTTACTTAGAACTAAGTTAGATAGAAAGGATAATGTGTTATGGGTAAGTATTTCCCGTATGCCTTTGAAAATAAACGATATCATACATGGAATTACCATTTAAAAAATAAATTCGGACAGAAAATTTTTAAAGTTGCTCTAGATGGCGGATTTGACTGTCCAAATAGAGATGGTACTGTCGCACATGGCGGTTGTACATTTTGTTCAGCAGCTGGTAGTGGTGACTTTGCAGGAAATAGAGCCGATCCAATTGAAGTACAATTCCAACAAATTAAAGAACGAATGCATGAAAAATGGAGTGAAGGTAAATATATTGCTTACTTCCAAGCATTTACTAATACCCATGCACCTGTAGAAGTTTTAAAAGAAAAATATGAACCTGTGTTAAAAGAAGAAGGAGTTATTGGTTTATCTATCGCTACACGTCCAGATTGTCTGCCAGATGATGTGGTTGAATACTTAGCTGAACTAAATCAACGTACTTATTTATGGGTGGAACTTGGTCTTCAAACAGTTCATCAAAAGACCTCTGATTTAATTAATCGTGCTCACGATATGCAAACGTATTACGAAGGTGTAGCTAAATTGCGTAAACATAATATTAACGTATGTACACACATCATTAATGGCTTACCAGGTGAAGATTATCATATGATGATGGAAACAGCACGAGAAGTGGCACAAATGGATGTTCAAGGTATTAAAATCCATTTATTACATTTACTTAAAGGTACACCAATGGTTAAACAATACGAAAAAGGTATGCTTGAATTTATGACGCAAGAAGATTATACAAACTTAGTGTGTGATCAACTTGAAATCCTTCCGCCAGACATGATTATTCATCGTATTACTGGAGATGGACCGATTGATTTAATGGTAGGACCAATGTGGAGTGTTAACAAGTGGGAAGTTCTCAATGAAATAGATGATGAATTAGCACGTCGTGAATCTTATCAAGGTAAGTTTTACACATCTAATACTAAGGTGAATTCATGAAATTAGAACGCATTCTTCCTTTTGCTAAAACACTTATTAAGCAACATATTCAAGAAGATAGTATTGTTATTGATGCTACCTGTGGTAACGGCCATGATACCCTATTTTTAGCTAAACAGGTTCCAAATGGCAAAGTGTTTGGTTTCGATATACAAAAAGAAGCTATTGAACATACAAAAGAAAAAATAGCACCTTTTAAACATGTTACATTGATACATGATGGACATGAAAATATCTTAAATGATATACCAAGTGATATCATCGGAAACGTGGATGCAGCTATTTTCAATTTGGGATATCTGCCTAAAGGTGATAAATCCATTGTTACTAAACCTGAAACCACTATTCAAGCTATTGAAAGTATTTTTAAACTATTAAGTACAGAAGGTATTATTGTACTAGTGATTTATCATGGACATGAGGAAGGACAAATCGAAAGAGATGAATTATTAAAATATCTCGAAAACTTTGATCAAAGTAAAGCACACATATTAAAATATCAATTTATCAATCAAGTTAATCATGCACCTTTTATATGTGCGATTGAAAAACGTTAAATTTTAAAACCCATAAATTAAAACATCAAATCGTAGTTTTAATTTATGGGTTTTTTTATATTAAACGCTCATCAATGAATTCAAACTATTTTCTAAAGATTCATATTTTCTTTTAATAATAGTAGTAATAAAATCTAATAATTCATTTCTATATTTATTTTTTTCTTCATTAAAATGGATAATAACCGTACGTTCGTCGTCAATTGGACGCTCTTTGTAAACCCAATCAGATTGAACTAAATTATTATACGTTCTTGTTCGTTTATATGACTTGATATTAACGTATTGATCCATCTCTTTTAATGTCATAGGCCCCTTTTCCCATAACGTTAATAAAATAAGTACTTCTTCTTTATTTAAATGATACTTCTCATAAATAATTCTAAATATAGAATCTATATCCTTCAATAATTTCTCTAATTTCAATACCATAGATACCGTTTCTTTTTTTTGTAATTTCATCATTCATTCCCCTTGATCTCTCATATTATGTATAATAACTATAATTCAATTTATTATTAAGTTTATACGATTTGGTATTTTTTAATAATATATCAACTATATTTTTTAAATCAATATTTATATTATAATTCTAATACTAAATTCATACAATTTATAAAAAGTAATTGATAGTTATAATTCTACTTATATTGTAATTTTAGCTCATTTATAATATTATAACCATAATTTTGATATAGAATAGGCTCGTAGATATCTGTCTTCTACGAGCTATTCTTTATAGATTTTTAAAGATTATCTTATACTTCCTCAATATCTTCTTCTTGTACAATAAATCCCATTGTATTTACGCTATTATTCAAGAAAGTTAATATATATCTCATGACTTGATCTCGTTCAGGTTCATTGTGAATCTCATGATAAAACCCTTTCCACGCTTTAAAATAAAATTCATCTGCAAGAAATTGTTGTTTTAAAATATCTATTGAAGATGTTTCTAAAATTTTATCTTCGGTACCATACATTAATAAAGTGGGTAACGGTTTGATATCTTTAATATGTTGTGATGTGTCTTTCATCGTTTCATTAATAATGTTAAACCATTTGTAAGATACTTTCTTTAACATCAATCCGTCATGATTTGTCTCATTAATCACTTCTGAATTACGAGTTAAATCTTCATAATCTATTCCTAATTTAAATTGTGTACCTTTTGAGCTCTTTCCAATATTAGATATAAACATATTTTTTCGTGTTTTATAATTTTTCTTAAATTCAAGCATTGGAGAGAGTAGTAATATGCCCTCAATAGGTAGTTCAGTCTTTTCAAGTAAATTGAGAATAATTAAACCACCTAATCCAACACCCATAACAAATGTTGGTAATTTATATTCGTTTGCAATTTTTATCCATTCAACTAACTGTTCATGGTAAATTTCAAAACGTTGTAGTTGACCTCTGTTAGCTCGTGAAGTTTGACCTTGTCCAGGTAAATCACCCATAATTACGTGATAACCATTACGTCTCAACATCGTAATCACATACGCATATCTACCAGTATGTTCTAACATATTATGTACTATGATGATTACGCCTTTAGCGTCATGTTCTGTTTCCCACTTCCACATATTTTTGAATCCTCTCTAATTGAATGTTTATCAAATGTATTATATCAAATTATACCTTTAATTGTTGTTAAACAGTATATAGATTCTCTTAATTTATGACTAATGAATTTAAACGTATTTTACCTCCTAAATGTAAACGCTTTCTTAAACGATGTATTCATGCTAAACTTGTTATAGAGATAGATACGAGTGGGATGGAGGAATAGATATGTCTTTATTCAGAGATTTTTTCATAACATTATCAAATATTACATATTTAAATGAAATGGCTAAAAAAATCGGACCTACCATGGGGGCTAATAGAGTTGTTGCGGGTAATACTATAGAACAACTCATTGATACAATTGAACGTTTAAACGCTAAACATATTGATGTTACTGTAGATAATCTTGGAGAATTTGTTAATACTAAAGCAGCAGCGACTCAAGCTAAAAATGAAATTCTTGAGATAATGGAAGCTATTAATAAATATCAAGTGAGTGCACATATGTCGGTGAAAGTGAGTTCATTAGGCGGTGAATTTGATACTGAGTTAGCCTATCAAAATTTAAGAGACATTTTATTAAAGGCTAATACCTATGATAATATGCATATTAATATTGATATGGAAAAATATAATAGCTTATCACAAACATTACAGATTTTAGACAGGTTAAAAGGAGAATTTAGAAATGTCGGTACAGTTATTCAAGGATACCTTTATGATGCAGAGAAATTAATTGATAAGTACCCAGAATTACGATTAAGACTGGTCAAAGGCGCTTATAAAGAAAATGATACGATTGCTTATCAAAGTAAAAAAGATATAGATAAAAATTATATAAATATTATTGAAAAACGTTTACTTAATGCCAAAAACTTTACGTCAATTGCAACACATGATGATAAAATCATTAACCATGTTAAACAATTTGTCAAAGATCATCATATTGAAAAAAGCACTTTTGAATTTCAAATGTTGTATGGTTTTCGTAATGAATTAGCAGAAGAGATTGCTAGACAAGGATATCACTTTACCGTTTATGTTCCATATGGCAATGACTGGTTTGCTTATTTCATGCGTCGCCTGGCTGAGAGACCTCAAAATCTTTCCCTTGCCTATCAAGAATTTATTTCAACAGAAGCACTAAAAAAAATTGGCTTAGTTAGTGGACTAGCTTTAGGAACACTTACATTAGTATCTAGTATTGTGAAATTACTAAAACGTTGAAATACAGAGCGTCTCGATAATCCTTAAAATTATCGAGACGCTCTACATTAATTAAAACTGTTTAAGTAAGTTTGCCATTTCAATTGCACTTACTGCCGCTTCTGCACCTTTATTACCTGCTTTCGTACCCGCTCTTTCAACTGCTTGTTCAATACTTTCAGTTGTTAAAACACCGAAAATAACTGGTGTATTCGTAACATCATTTGCTTTTGATACGCCTTTAGCAACTTCATTACAAACATAGTCATAATGAGATGTTGCACCTCTAATGACACAGCCTAAAGTAATCACTGCATCATAATCATTTTTTTGCGCTAATTTTTTAGCAACAAGTGGAATTTCAAATGCACCTGGTACATACGCAACATCAATGTTATCTTCATCTACACCATGTCTTACTAATGTATCTTTCGCTCCATCTAATAAACGATTGGTAATAAAATCATTAAATCTACTCACTACTATTGCAACTTTTAAATTTGTACCGACTAATTTACCTTCAAAATTCATTCTAAATTCCTCCTAAATAAGATGTCCCATTTTCAATTTTTTTGTTTCCATATAATGATGATTATGTTCCGTTTCTGGCACAATAATTTCTGTACGATCTGCAACTTTTATACCATAATCTTCCAAGCCTTCAAATTTCTTAGGATTATTACTTAATAAATTAACTTGTTGAACATTAAAATATTTAAGAATTTGAGCAGCTATATGATAATCTCTTAAGTCTTCATCAAAACCTAATGCTAAGTTTGCAGTAACCGTATCATGTCCTTGCTCAATTAATTCATAAGCTTTTAGTTTATTCATTAAACCAATGCCTCTACCCTCTTGTGGTAAATAAATAATTAATCCACCATGATCATTTATATATTTCATTGATGCTTCTAATTGAGCGCCACAATCACATCGTTGACTGTGGAAAATATCACCTGTTAAACAAGCAGAATGTAGTCTTACATTTTCAGTTGTACGTGGTTCTCCTTTGCCAAGTACAACAATATCTTCATGTGTATATTGAGATTGAAAACCATACATTTTAAAATCACCAATATCCGTTGGCATTTTTACAGTTGCTTTAAGTTCAATACCTTCGCTTTCTTGTTTGCGACGATAATTAATTAAACTTTCAATTGTAATCATTTTTAATTGATGACGCTCTTTAAATTGTTGTAATTCATTACCTTTTGCCATCGTACCATCGTCATTCATTATCTCACATATAACTCCAGCAGGTGCAGCACCAGTTAATTTAGCTAAATCTACAGCAGCCTCCGTATGTCCTGGTCTAACTAATACACCTTTTTCTTTAGACACTAAAGGAAATAAATGTCCTGGTTTATGGAAACTTTCTGGTTTAGAATCAGGATTAATTAACGCTTTCGCTGTTGCTGTACGATCAAATGCACTAATTCCTGTAGTAGTAGAGATATGATCGATACTTACAGTGAAATTTGTACCGTATTCATCTGTATTACCATCAACCATAGTTTTAAGATTTAGACGTTCAGCAATCTGTGAACTTATAGGAGCACAAATTAATCCACGCGCTTCTTTGGCCATATAATTAATGGTATCATCTTTCATCCATTGAGTGACTGCAATTAAGTCACCTTCATTTTCACGATCTTCATCATCTACTACAATAATACTATCGCCATTTCTTAATGCTTCTAACGCTTCTTCAATGCTATCGAATTTCATTTAAGCCCCTCCTAAAAACCATATGCTTTTAATTTATCAACTGATAAATCAGATTTATTTTTACCAACTATACTTTCAACATATTTAAATAATACATCTGTTTCAAGATGAACTTCATCGCCCATTTTTTTATTAGAAAGAATCGTTGAACGTCTTGTTTCAGGAATAAGATGGATATCAAAACTATGTTGATGCAAGTCAAAAATTGTTAAACTTACGCCATCAACAGTAATAGAACCTTGCTTAACCATTTGTTTGATGACCGAGTCCGATGCCTTAATAGATACAATGCGTGAATTAGGCGTTTCTCTGATATTTATAATTGTTCCTTTTGCATCTACATGACCTAATACAAAATGTCCTCCGAAACGTCCACTACCTGACATTGCACGTTCAAGATTGACTTCATCATTTTCTTTAATATTAGCTAAATAGGTTTTATTTTCAGTACCTTTAATCACTTGGACAGAAAATTGATTTTGTTTAAAATCAATGACTGTTAAACACGCACCATTTACGCTTATAGAATCACCAATATGCATATCTTCTATAATTTTTTGACATGAAATATCTAATGTCCTTACGGATTGTTGAGTGCGAATACGCTTTACAGTACCTATTTCTTCAACGATACCTGTAAACATTTATCTTCACTTCTTTCGCAATGTCATTTTAATATTTTGTTGAATAGACTCGGTAGAAATCACTTCAAATTGTGGCGCATTAGCTAAATCAATGACATTATCAGTTTGATAAAATTGATTTTTTCCAATACCGCCTATTATTTTCGGGGCATAATAAATAATAAGATGGTCTAAATAATTAGATTGGAGAAATTCTGAAGTTATATGAGGCCCAGCTTCTACTAATAATCTGCCAACACCTCTTTGATATATATCAGATAAAATAGATTTTAAATTACATGTTTCTAAATATATTATTTTTATATGATGACTTGGACTTTTTAGTTCATGATTTTCAGTATAAATCCAAATTTCACTTAATTGATCGTGAAATATCTGTTTTGAATAATCAATTTGACCTCGCTTAGATAGTATGATTCTTATTGGATGTTTACCATCTTGAATACGTGTTGTATATTGTGGATTATCCGCTTCAAGCGTTCCATTACCAGTTAATACGGCATCATGAGTATGTCTTAAACGATATACATCTTGTTTTACAGCTTTATTCGTAATCCATTGACTTTGTCCACTATCAGTCGCTTGTTTCCCATCTAACGAAGTCGAGACTTTTACTGTAATTTCAGGGATTTTATGTTGTTTTGCTTTGAAGAAATCTTCATACAAAGCAAAAGCTTCTTCTGAATATTGATATTCAACTTCAATACCTGCCTTTTCAAGAATGATATCTCCCTCAGAAGATAACGTCGTATCTTTTACAGCATAAATCACTTTACTAAGCCCATGTTCAATAATTTTATTCACACAAGGTGGTGTTGACCCATAATGTGTACAGGGTTCAAGAGAAATATAAATGGTGCCGCCTTTTGCTTTATCTTGTGCCATATCTAAAGCCTGAACTTCCGCATGTTTCTCTCCTTGCTTTAAATGTGCACCTAGTCCCACAATACGCCCATCCTTCACAACAACTGAGCCAACAGGAGGATTAACTCCAGTTTGTCCCTTCACCATTTGTGCTAATTGAATTGCATATTTCATAAATTCACTCAATTTATCACCTCTAAAAAAACCCCATACCTGTTTCACAGGCATAGGGCATGTATATACTTAAATAAGCGTACTACAATTTTTATATTGTGCATGCTTATACATCATTCAGTAATGATGTGATTGATTCTTTCTCCCATCCAGACTTTTACTGTCGGCTCTAGAGTCTCACTAGATCAGCCACTTAATAAATTAAGATTAAGTGGGTCGCAGGCTTAATTACTGCCGGTTGGGAATTACACCCTGCCCCGAAAGAATACGTATGAAATTGTGATTAAATTTGAGTCATCGTAGTTTAGTACTACATATATCATCTTACATTTATTTTTGGAAAATTACAAATAAAGAATTTCAATTTGATTTTTAAATTTAACTCTTAAAGAGATATTTATTCATTATTGTGTAAAGCATTATACTGTATAATCAAATTCTTTTCGAATTTCATATAAATAATCCACTGCACTTACCGCTTGATTAACAATCATTTTTACTCCATTCCGCAATTTATTTACTCCATTAGTGATTTGTCCAATAGCAATCATATTATTTAAAGTACCATATCTTGGACTAATCACCTGATTTGTTTCTGGGATAATTTGTATTCCACCCATAGGATGGGCTTGAACAATTTGTCGATTTTGAAGATTTAAGATAAATTGATCATCTTCATCTAAATCTTTTAAATGTGTTTTAGAACCTGTTGCATTAATAATAATATGATGTGGATACCATTGTTCATCATTTTTAAATTTTAAATTAAATAGTCCATTTTTATGTACCACATTTTCTAAATCCTTTCTAATCACTAATGAACCATCTTTTATTAATTGCTTGATGAGTTTTGCAGTTCTTGGAGGCATAGGGTTTGAGTTAAGTTGAATAATTTTAGTGAAACGTTTATCGAATTCAATTTGATCTTGACGACTAAAACTATTCCAAATCCAATTTAAATTTTCTTTGACATTCTCTATTAATGTTTGGAATATACCTATCTCATCTGGATGTTCTAAATCATAATTTAAATCTTTAATCGTATCTCCTGTTCGGCGGTGAACCAATTTCTGTAAATCAATACCATTTAAATCACACTCTTCTTTAAATAAATCGAATGCTTTCTCTAATGGCACATTTCCAAAGTACTTATCTTTAATATCATTAAATTTAGATTTTGTTAAACATTGAAACTCAATTTTTTTCATGTTTCCTCTTACGCTAGGCAATTGAGCAGAACGACTCGTCATTGTGATAGGTAGTTTAGGATGATGAAACGCTACATAACGCACTACATCTAAACTAGCTAATCCTGTTCCAATAATAGCAATATCATCAGATTCTTGTACATCATCTAAAGTATTATATGTAGGGTAAGGAGTTTGAATATAACCTTTTATACCTTTTAAATGATAAGGATCGTGATATGATAAAGTACCTATAGTTAAAAATATGTAATCATATACTTGACAATGCTTCATATCTTTAGACGTACAGACATAATATTTCAATGTGGTTTCATCTATATTTGAATTAATGAAGACTTCTTGTACTGGTTGTTTAATGACTGTAAGGTTATCATATAATGTCTCATAATTTGATAAGTATGATTTCATATAATGGCCAAAAACAAATCTTGGTAAATACTTTGGATTTTTAAACGTAAAATCAGATTGTGTTTGATACCATTTCCAAAACTCTTCATCATCATCTAAATTTAAACTCATCTTTTTAGTGGGTAAGTTAATTAATAATTGACTACTATCATTTTGAAAAGGAACACCCTGTCCCATATTAAATTCATTATCGTAGACATCGACTTTTAATTGCTTAAAGTCTTTATGTTTAACGAGTTGTCTAAGTACACTTACACCTGCTGTACCCATGCCTATAATTGCTACTCGCATATTTAACATCATCCTTTTATATATTTGTATTATGTTGAATATTATCATATTATACCAATACGATTCTCGACTTCAAAATGTTTCACTATTAACACGATGATCCATTTCAAAACATAAATAATCATGTGTAACTATGTTAAAATTTAGATATTGAGGTGACTAAACAATGAAATTTTTATTAAAAACATTAATTGTTTTTATCATTGGATTTACTTGGGCTTCAAGAAAAAACAAAGCTGAATAAATAAAAAAACCAACATCATCTAATTAAAGATAATGTTGGTTTTTATTTTGATTATTGATGTTTTTGATCATCTTTATAAACATATAGCTTGAAGTATTTACCTTCTGTTTTCATTTCTTTATAGAAATCAGCAATAATTTCCGCATTACTTTCAGCCCATTTAATATCAGTCGCATATTGATGTTCACCAGGATTCATAGGATTCCATCTCATGCTATATAATGTATTTTGATCATCGTGAGATAGGAAGTGTTTATGAATAAAGTCTGCGCCACCTTTAATTGCTTTCTCTGGTGTATCCCAACCATGTTTTTTCGCATATTCAGCACCTGTTTTGATTGGATCTTCATCTAAAGCTCCAACGCCATAAAAATTATAATATTTTTTACCATCAATATTTACACCATTCGCAAGTTCACTTTTTACTGAACCTGTTTCTAATAATGCATGAGAAATTAAATAGACTTCATTAACATGTTTTTCTTTTGCAGCATTTACAAAAGCATCAGTATGTTTCAATAATGTAGGTCGATCGAACAACATACGTTTGATACGATTTTTATCAATCCCTTGATATTTAGATAAATCTAAAAATTGATATTTTTGTTTATCATCATCGATAAATTTACTACTATCCATTGCACCTTTAATTTCACTTGCTGATGCATCTCTCCATGCATTATTGTTTTTATTCGATACTTGTTGACTTGTATAGTTATCTATTTGTTTTGCAGCAGCTTTATCAAGCGTGACGTTCACATGTTGAACTTTCTCTACTTCATTTACTTTTTTGAAAAATATCTGATCAGAAATCATTGAGAAAAAAATGAAGCCAGCTGCTACTAAAATAATAAGTAACCCTATTAGGCCTATAATAGAACCTTTTCTGTGCTTTGTCATATTCACACCTCTTAGGTTAATGTTGTAATTTCATTTATAGAAAAGTCATCTATGATAATAAATTCTAACATTTTTAATTCTCATAAACAATTTTATAATTATAATGTTACATATTCATAAAATAAAAGTAACAAAATTGAAATTTAATAAAAAATAAAAGAGGCTGGGACATAATTCCTAACAAAAT
>NZ_KV813719.1:0-3148 GCF_001813735.1 Staphylococcus sp. HMSC068C09 | reverse complement strand
TATGAATGTGTCAACGAAAGATGCGATGGGCAAGATGTTCTTTACCATGATGAGTGCATTCGCTGAACTTGAAGCTAATTTATTAAGTGAACGAACTAAAAAAGGTTTGGAAGCTGCAAGAGCAAGAGGGAGAAAAGGTGGAAGACCTTCACTACCAGATCATAAGAAAAGAGAGATCAAATTCTTATATGATGAACAAAAGCTGTCTGGTGAAGAAATTGCTGAACAAACAGGAGTGAGTCGTTCTACTGTATATAGGATTATTAAAGAGTCAAGAAAAATATAAAGTACTAAATTAAAGTTTTAATATACCCTTTAATTGAAAAATCTTCTTAAAAAGTGTCTTTAACTTCAGTCCCCTTTAACAATCCACTCGCTTAATAGCTTTAAATTTCTAAGCATTACTTGAGCTTTGAAAATTTTCATCGATTCATTAACCGACATAACTGGATTTTGACTGTTAATATTCACCTTGTCCTCTCCAATTAACAAAAAAGCAAAAGCATATAAACAACAAATGTTGTTTATATGCTTTTGCTTGCATTTTCTTCTATAGTATGCTATAATGAAAAGGTTAAGTCTATCTATACATCAAAAGCAATAAACTTCCACCTAGAATAACAACTTATTGTAAATCGACAATTACAATAATACATCATTCTATATTGGAAGTAAACAAAAAACTTACAGAAGGATGATATAGAGTGACACTAGTATGTACCAAATTCAATCATGATGCTAAATCAACTGATTATTTAAATATTTCTATTGAAGAAGACACTCTTCAATATATAGACCCAAACCTTATTAAAGTAATATCTAATAGAGAAGTTGGAAAAGTTGCGACTTTGGCTCAAAGAGCACAAGAGCAAATTGATGTTTTTTTTGAAAAAATTATCGATATACATCTTAGTGATTTTTCTGATACCCAAAAGCGTAATGAATTTAGAAAATTATTCTCTCATTTTTCAGAACCACACCATTTACGCTTAGGTTTTTCTCAGAAAGGTAATACAGGAAAAGGTACTACAGCATCTGAATTGATTAATCTATTTATGAATGAAGATATTCTTTCCATTATCTTAAATGATGACGGATTAACAATACCTCAAAAAGCACCATTAATCAGAAATTTTGGTGATGATAAATTATCAGATTTAACAAGTAATATAATCATGAATGTTATAATTGATTTTAATAAATCCATGATTCAGTCATTTCCAGAAATGAAATCGTTTCTTTCTAAAGAAACTGTGACATATTATTATTTCTCTACTAACGGTATATGGGAAACTTATGATTTCACTCCATTTCTTTTTGATGGTAATAAAACTTTATTAGTTCCAAAATTATTCACTACTTATAATCAGACATCTAGTTTAGATTTGATGATAAGAGTATACATTGAAGAAGAAATCATTAGATTGCAAAAACAACGTAATACAACCAAAAAAATGACAAAAAAACAATTTATCAATGAATTTATAAAAGGACATCGTATGGATAATATGACCTATTTCTTTTTAAACACTTCTTCAAAATCACACAAAAAATTTCAAAAAGAATTAGATTCAAAAGCCAATGAAAGGCGTAACAATAACAAAGATGATAATTAGTACTTACTAATCAGTATAGTATAGACTTAACATACTAATTATTCAATTTTGCATTCCTCCACACTATGATGTTATAATTTAGATAACAAATATGTGTTGAACATGGTAAACACCGAGCCCGATAACTATTCCAGTAGTTATCGGGCTCTTTTTGGTGTTATTACTGTGTCGTCGCTTTATTGTTTATCACGATTATTCAACCAATGTGAAAACAACGTGATTATAACCCCTACTATAATAGGAGCTACTATAGATACAAATATGATGCTGAACATGGTGTCACCTCCTTCCATGCTAAACCAGCACAGAAGTAGAACGACGACTTTTATATTATATCATTTGTGAATTGTTAAGCATATGCACTTCCGATAAGTCATTTTATGTTTAATGTATCTATGTGATAATGAAAATACAAATTCTATTAAAGGAGATAATTTTATGAAAAAACGATCATTACTTCCAACTTTATTATTGGCTAGCTCATTAACATTCACAGGTTTTTCAGCGACAGCCAATGCTGAGGATGGTGCCAAAACCGTATACGGAGAGAACTTACCAAATAGCGCAGATACAAATGGAGATGGTTGGGCTAATGTAGACTTCAATACTTCATCCCTCCCACAATCTGCACAAAATCAAATAAGTGAACTTTCTAAACAGAAAGATTCAGGGGAATTAACTCAAATCGAGTATAATGAGAAAGTTTCAAGTGTATTTAATGAATATCAATCACAAAGTACTGATATACAAAATAATGAGAGAACTCAACAAGGTAAAAGACCTTTCGGAGGGGTGATACCTAATGGTATGACTCAAGAAGAATACCAAGAATTAGAAAGTCATGTTCCTAACCCTAATAGTGTATCCACAGAAAAATATAATCAAATTGTAAAAAATGAAAGTCAAAAGATAGCTAATGAAGAAAATAAAACTATTAATACACCTCAAGGTGTGTTGACACCTGTAACTGAAAATAAAAACAAGAGTTCTGAAGGAATGAAAAATCAAGATTCAAACTCTCAAGTATTACCAGAAACAGGAGAAAGCAACCAAAGTGATATATTGTCAATAATTGGCGCTTCTGGACTACTAATATTAGGTATAAGTCTTTTAATATTCAGAAAAAAGGCAATATAAAAATTGATAAAATAACCACCGTGTTTATGTAAAACATGTGGTTATTTTATTATATATTTAATACATATTTTTCAACTCATGTAATTTACGTTTTCTTGCTGAAAAAATATTAACATAATCTAATTTGAAATACTGAAAAGGAGTTGTAATATGAAAAAAATCATTTTACCTATATTAATTGTTAGTTTATCGGTAATTTTAGTGAGTTGTAATAATAACGATTCAGAACATCACAATGATAATAATTCTAGTGATACTAACACCTCAGAAAACAAAGATAATGAAGCATCAAATGAAATTGACGAAAAAACTAACACATCTGATAGTGCGGATAATTCAGAAAGTAGTAATAAACAAAATAAAGAAAAAAATGATAATAAAAAACAAGAAAAAAA
>NZ_KV813718.1:0-547 GCF_001813735.1 Staphylococcus sp. HMSC068C09 | reverse complement strand
TTTTTTTTAGGCATTAGTGCATTTAAGCGTCAGAGCATGGCTTTATGCCGAGAAAACTATTGGTTGGAATGGCGTGTGTGTTAGCCAAAGCTTTGGCGAGTTGGTTGGGGGTTTCATGGGATTAATCCCATGAAAGTACCAACTCAACAACACACTAACGCCTGTTGGTTCCAACCAATAGGAAATTGGAATAAGCAATTAGTATAATGAGAGTATAATGTTGGTATAACGTTAGTATAATGATGCTTTTTTTCATTATATTTTTTATGTACTTTAAACCTGCACGCTTATGTGAATTAGAAAAAGCTTAATCGCATTTCATAGATTGACCTCCCAATAACTACGTGGTGTTATTGGGAGGTCAATCTATTTCATTTGCGTTAAGCTTTTGATCTACATTAAGCGTGCAGGTTTTTTGTCTATTTGTAGACGATTTTATGTTATACTAGTCCTTGAAAGAATAATAATCAGATAATGCATTTTCTTGTTTTTCATTTGCCTCTTGCTCAAAGTTCCCAAATTCGAGTAAGAGGTATTTTTGTTTTTG
>NZ_KV813717.1:0-3948 GCF_001813735.1 Staphylococcus sp. HMSC068C09 | reverse complement strand
AAAAAATGAAACGGTTGAAGCAATGCAAGGGTACTTAATGAAATCTCTTAAATCTGAATTCGCAGAAGTACATACGCTTAATAAACGACGTGATAATTTACCAATCACTTCTTTATTTAATCAATAATACAACTTAATAAGCCAACAATGATTTAATTAGAGAATATCTTTAATTAGATGTTCTCTTAACTGCAGACAAGCTTTATTTTCAATGAAATGTAATTAATGAATTAAGTGGGACTAAAATCAAAAAGTTTTAGTCCCATTTTTATAAATGATTATTATTCATTGTTACTACTATCAGCAATTTTTCCTTTTTAGTCGTATTAGTTATATAACTGATCATCTAAACATTTAATTTTATCCTCTTAATCTAACGTCTTTAGAACACTTTTTAGTTTTTCAATTTCATTTTCTCTTACTTCTGTTTTTGGTTATATAAACATTATAAAACTAATGTTTTTTATACTATCTTCAATAACTTGTCTATTATTCTAATCAAGTGGAATCCCAAGTATTTGTTTGTAAGCACAATAAATTACTTCTTTTTAAATTTATTTGGCTTATTCGTATTAATGTATTTGGAATACATCTTTAACAATTCTTCTGTTTCAGCAGAACTTAAATGCTCACATTCAAAATACTTTTCAAGCATTGCGCCTTTTCGAATCAGTCTATGTGCTCTTTCTTTTCTATCTAAATTTTGTAATCTATGTTTTCTTAATTCTGCTTTTTCAATTTCAACATTTATTTTTTTGAGATTTTTAAAATCATTCATCGTATCACTTACTATTCTAGTTAATTTTGTCTTCTGTTAAATTTTCGTTGTTCTCGTCGATGCTATTCTGTTCGATATCTTTATTAAATTCTTCAATGACTTTATCCATAATTTTATACAATTCATCACTAGAGTTGATCATATTTAAATCAAGTTCATTTAAAAAATAACCACCAATTTTATTAGATAGTTGTTCTTCTTGTTTTTTCTTTTGCTTTTTCAGTTGTTCAATTTGTTGTTCTAATTGACTTAATTTTGTAATATCTGTTTGTTTGATTTTAGACATAAAAAACTCCCTCAGTTTATCTATATAAAGTATATCATAATTCATTGGGTAAGTCGCTCATCCATGGTATAATATAGCCAGTTCTTAAGACACTGCCCATTTACATGCAAATTGAAAATTGGCATAAAAATGGGCAACCATACTGGTTGATCATTATAGTTCCCACAGGGGTAAAAAAACAGAAAAGAGAGGAGGTAAAATCATGAATAAAGGTTACTTTATGTTGAGAGTGACTAACATTAATCGAGCAACAAAAAATATCGTTGCGTCAGCGTCTTATCGTTCTGATGAAGCATTATATAGCGAACGTACAGATGAAAAAATTAAGTTTAGAAATCATACTATTAAGCCTGAAAGCATGATTTTAACTCCTCAACATGCACCCGAATGGACTAAAGATAGACAGCGTTTATGGAATGAAGTTGATAAAGTTGAAAAGAATAATGCGAAAACAAAAAATCCTAGATTAGCAAAAGAAGTCTTATTAAGTTTGCCTAATGATTTTGATAGAGAGGTACAAACTGAATTAACTAAAGATTTTATAAAAAGTGAGTTTGTAGACAAAGGAATGGTTGCTGATATTTCAATTCATAGAGATGATATAAACAACCCACACGCCCATGTTCTACTTACTCAAAGACCGTTTAATGCAGACGGTACTTGGGGGAAAAAGACAAAAACGAGAACGCAATATGATGAAAATGGCAATGCGATTTTAAATAAAAATGGTAATAAAGTTAGAAAACAAGAACGATTTGCCGACTTTGATTTCAAAGAAGTTCGTAAGCATTGGGAATTAAAATTAAATCAATACTCAGAACGTGAACAAAGTTTAAGACGATATGATAGTCGTTCTTTTGAAGCGCAAGGTTTAGAAAAAATTGCCGAAATTCCACTTACAAGAGAAGAATATAGATTAGAACAAAATGAAAGAAAACGCTGTGAAAAAGAGGGTATCGAGTACCAACCCGTTACTTATTACGGACAGAAAAATGAACAAATTAGAAGATATAATCGTGGCGAAGTATCACAATTATTTAGTGATAAAGAGAAAGAACAAGCACAAAATGAAATTAGATTATTTATTCAAAATGCTAACGAACAAGTAAGTAAAAATGAACAAAGTTATTCTATTTTATTTGATAGATATCAACGTGATGTTGGCTATTCAGAGGCGAAAGAAACAATTAAAAATACGTTTGACAGTGCGTCTACCTTTGGTCGTAAAATTCAAAATGATTTACTTAAAAATGAAATTAAGAGACGTCAATTAAAATTCTATGCTAAAAATTATGATGAAAATTATCAGTTTAGAAAAGAAATTGAAAGTAAAGGATATAGTCAACAAGAGTTTGTTAATACTGTTGAAACTAACTATAAAGCGTTACTCAATGAGAAGAATAAATTAGAAAGTAGAGAGGAAAAACGTAAAGAGATTTATCAATCAGCTAAAGATGTTTATCTAACTGAAAGTGAAAAAAATCATCTCATTGTTCAGCAAATGTACCCTAAATCTCATCATCATTTTAGCCATGATGAAAAAGCATTTATTGTTGATGAGGCACAAAAAGGTAATATTATAAAAGCAACTCATGTTCAATACCTGTTCAAACAAAATAACAATATTCCTAATGATGTATTGCTAGAAGATACTTATAAAAAAGCGAGTAAAGATATTTTCTTTAGTCAAAAACATCTTAAAAATTTAGAAAAAGATAGCTTTGAATATAACGTTGAGTTGCCATTTATTAAGGAAAAAGAAAAAGAAATTGATAGTTATAAAGAACATATTGATGATGATTTAAGAATAGATATAGGCGATAAAAACTTTGAAAAAGTCAAAGACCAAACACCTAATGAAAAAGTTCAATTACTCATTAAACTTGAGAAATATAATCATGTCGATCAAGAAGAAGTTATCGAAAAACATATTAATCAAGTAGATAGAAATGATCATGACAATCGTATTGAACATGAAAATGAACAAACTAATCACATTAATTTACCAACGATAAATGCTAGTGACTTTCTTATGTACTATGCGAACGAAACTGAAAAGCAAAACAATATTAATCATCAGAAAAAGAAGAAGAAACAAGAGAGAAATAACCAAATGAGAAGATAGTAAGCAGTTGAAATCATACAAAGTTCATTCTTTAATAATAAGAAACTTAACCCAATGTGGTAAATTAGCTTTGGTTTAAAGAAAACATTTATATACTTAGATAAGGTACATTCTATGTATTATCACAATGTATTTTAAAACGTGTATAATTATAGAAAAACCTTGATATTATGCGATTGTTCACATATTTCAGCATAAAAAATACTAATGTTCATAAATATCGATAGAAAAAATTGAGTTTAAATATATCTTAAAGTTAGGGAGAAAAATAATTTGGAAACAAAAATTGGACATCAAATACAAAAGTTAAGAAAAAGTAAAAACATGTCTCAAGAAAAATTAGCTGAAAAGTTAGGGGTATCGAGACATTCTATTTCTAATTGGGAAAGAGAAGTAAGTAATCCCGACTTAAAAACAATTTTAGAAATCACTAAATTATTTAATGTTTCTCTAAATCAATTAATTAAAGGAGTGGAAATCATGCAAGTTAATAAATATGTTTACTCTGCATTAGCATTTTTTCTAGGAGGTTTCGGGGCTCATAAGTTTTATGTTAAGAAAAATAAAAATGCTCTTCTTTATTTACTATTTTGTTGGACGGGAATACCGGGTGTGATAGGTATGGTAGAAGGTGTTTTAACACTTATGCGTCCGAGCGATAGTGAAAACAATATAGAAATAAATTAAACCAAAAATAAAAAGCCGATGTATCGGATTTTTTTTAGTGTACATGTGAATATTAAAAATGATGGAGTGATT
>NZ_KV813716.1:0-222 GCF_001813735.1 Staphylococcus sp. HMSC068C09 | reverse complement strand
GGGGGTGCAGTATCTGACGTCAATGCCGAGCGAAAGCGAGCCGAAGGGTAGCATTTACGTTAGATAACCCCCTGATATGCTCCGACGCTTTATATAGAAAAGAAGATTCAACTAGGTAAAATCTTAATATAGGTTGAGATGATAAGGTTTATAAGGAATTTGTTTGTTCTAATTTTTCACTCATTTTGTTCTAATTTCTTTTAACAAATGTTCTTTTTTTTT
>NZ_KV813715.1:0-203 GCF_001813735.1 Staphylococcus sp. HMSC068C09 | reverse complement strand
GCTCGGCATTGACGTCAGATACTGCACCCCCTGAACCCCCATGCTCCAACAGCAAAAAGGAAACTTTTTGCTGCTTTTCCGACGCTTATTCGCTTCGCTCATATTTATATAGAAAAGAAGTGAATGCGCAAAAGACATAATCGATTCACAAAAAATAGGTACACGAAAAACAAGTTAAGGGATGCAGTTTATGCATCCCTTAA
>NZ_KV813714.1:0-691 GCF_001813735.1 Staphylococcus sp. HMSC068C09 | reverse complement strand
CAAATGAATGATTATACATTCAAAACTAGATAGTAAGTAAAGATTTGCGTCGCAAAACTTGAAAAAATTGATTAAGTCTTCGATCGATTAGTATTCGTCAGCTCCACGTGTCACCACGCTTCCACCTCGAACCTATTAACCTCATCATCTCTGAGGGATCTTATAACCGAAGTTGGGAAATCTCATCTTGAGGGGGGCTTCATGCTTAGATGCTTTCAGCACTTATCCCGTCCATACATAGCTACCCAGCTATGCCGTTGGCACGACAACTGGTACACCAGAGGTATGTCCATCCCGGTCCTCTCGTACTAAGGACAGCTCCTCTCAAATTTCCTACGCCCACGACGGATAGGGACCGAACTGTCTCACGACGTTCTGAACCCAGCTCGCGTACCGCTTTAATGGGCGAACAGCCCAACCCTTGGGACCGACTACAGCCCCAGGATGCGATGAGCCGACATCGAGGTGCCAAACCTCCCCGTCGATGTGAACTCTTGGGGGAGATAAGCCTGTTATCCCCGGGGTAGCTTTTATCCGTTGAGCGATGGCCCTTCCATGCGGAACCACCGGATCACTAAGTCCGTCTTTCGACCCTGCTCGACTTGTAGGTCTCGCAGTCAAGCTCCCTTATGCCTTTACACTCTATGAATGATTTCCAACCATTCTGAGGGAACCTTTGAGCGCCTCCGTT
>NZ_KV813713.1:0-318 GCF_001813735.1 Staphylococcus sp. HMSC068C09 | reverse complement strand
CCGTAAACAAACGTCTGGTAACTTCGTAAAGGCATATATAGTGCAATTAATAAGTATGTTAGATATGATTGGCGGAAAAAAACTTAAAATCGTTAACTATATCCTAGATAATGTCCACTTAAGTAACAATACAATGATAGCTACAACAAGAGAAATAGCAAAAGCTACAGGAACAAGTCTACAAACAGTAATAACAACACTTAAAATCTTAGAAGAAGGAAATATTATAAAAAGAAAAACTGGAGTATTAATGTTAAACCCTGAACTACTAATGAGAGGCGACGACCAAAAACAAAAATACCTCTTACTCGAATTTGG
>NZ_KV813712.1:0-3971 GCF_001813735.1 Staphylococcus sp. HMSC068C09 | reverse complement strand
TTAGCTATATTTTTTTACTTTGCAACAGAACCATGCTATCTACATTATTACATTTCTCTTAACTGAATGTATGTTACATTTTCTAAATTAATATACATAGGCACTGGATTAAGTACTTTAATAATTTTTTCAGAACTTTGTGAATAGTCTATTTTTCTTGCAATTACTGAATCTCCAGAATGAAAATAAACTTCTATACTATTTACTGTATTTAATTCTAATTCTTGTTTTAATTGCTCTATTATCACAAACAAAAACTCCTTTCCAAATTATTTTGAAAAACCACATTTTAAATTAATTACTGTGTCTTCTGGTTTAATAATATTTTTAACACATTCTGAGAATACTTCCCTATAATAGCCCATACAAGTGTTTTATGCTTTAATAAATCAATGACTTAGCTTTTTTATTTCTCTACTCCGTATTTCAATTTGGTTAAATATACTTTATTTTGTTTTTAAAAAATTCTATATACTCATCTCTACTATTTTGATCTTTATCAATTTCATATGCGATTAATGTATCTAAACATTGCATTCCAGTATATTCAACTATTCCATGACTAATGTGAAATAGTACTTGTTTGTGTATATCTCCTGATGAACCAGTTGTTGTACTTATAATAGCTTTTTTATTAGATAATCTGGCGTTCTTAAACTTCCCATATGCCCCTCCATAAATCCCTCCATATATTAAAACTTTATCAAACCATCCTTTTAATATTGCAGGAACACTCGACCACCATAAAGGGAATTGAAAAATAATAATATCCGCCCACAATAGTTTGCTTAATTCAGATTTAATTTCCTTACTTAATATATTATTTTTGTAAGAATGCTCTTGTTCTATAGGATATTTAAAAAAGTTATTATTTTTTAAATATTTAAAATCAGATTTTTGAGCAACAGGGTTAAAATTCATTTTATACAAATCAGATACAACGACAATTATTACCATTCTCCTTCAATACTGTTTGTGCAATATCTTTAAGTTTACTATTAAAAGATTGAGGTCCAGGGTGCGCATATACTATTAGAATATTCATTTAACTTCTCCTATATAGTGTTTTGCAATATTTACGTTTTATAGATTATTCCACCATTCAAAGTTATCTTGTTTAAGTAATTGATCACTTTCTTTAGGTCCAAAACTTCCTGGTTTATACTGTGGTATTGTTACGTTAGATTTTTTCCATTCAGTACTTATATAATCTATAAATTCCCATGAATGTTTAAGTTCTTCCCAATGTACAAAATTAGTTTGATTTCCTATTAAAGCATCACATATAAGTGATTCATAAGCATCCACTACTTGTTTTTTATCTATTAAGTTATAGATTTGTATATTATGGTTTCTATTATTTCTAGTTGATTTATTTTCATAAATATATAGTGATATTTGGGCATTAGGTTCTATATTTATTACCATTAAATTACAATCAACATCTTCATTATCATTTTCATAGATTAATTTACTATTTAATTTTTTAAATTCTATAACAACTTCTATTGCTTTTTTATTTAAACGCTTTCCTGTACGAATATAAAACGGTGTCCCTTTCCATCTATCATTATTAATGAGTAATTTCCCTGCTACAAATGTTTCTGTTGTTGAATCACTATTAACACCTTTTTCTTCATGATATGACATTATCGGAGTTTCATTAATAATACCATTAATATATTGTCCTCTAACAAAATATTTGTGTACATCAGCCCCTTTCAAAAATTTTATATTGTTTAAAAGTTCGATTTTTTTTAGTCTAATATCTTTACTATTTCTGCTTTCGGGTTTCTCCATAGCAATAAGAGTAAGTATTTGTAGTGCATGATTTTGCACCATATCTTTAAGCGCTCCTGTAGAATCATAGTATTGGCCTCTATCTTCAATGCCTAAAGTTTCCGATAGAGTTATTTGAACATTTGATATATACTTGTTGTTCCACAATGGTTCAAATATTGTATTACCAAAACGTAAAGATTCAATATTTTGCACCATCTCTTTACCTAGATAATGATCTATTCTAAATATTTCTTCTTCTTTAAAATACTGTCTTATGTGTTTATTTAAGTCTTCGGCAGATTTCAAATCTTTTCCAAATGGTTTTTCTATTATTAATCTTGAAAATCCATTTGTATCAGAAAGACCTGATTGGCTTATGCTTTGAGTTATAATTTTAAAAAATTGAGGATTCATTGCTAAGTAAAATAATCTATTGCCATCCAAACAATATTTTTTATCAATATCATTGGAAAGTTCCTTTAATTTATTCCAACTTGTTTTATCTTCAACATTTTGTTGAAAGTAAAATATGTTATCTAAAAATAAGTTCACCATTTCAAAATTTTCTTGGCTTAATAAAATTTGTTTTACTTTACTTCTATATTCTTCATCACTTATATCCTCTAAACCCGTAGAAATGATAACTAATTTCTTAAAGTGACCCTTTTTATAAAGATTAAAAATAGAAGGTAGCAATTTCCTGTAACTTAAATCTCCTGTTCCGCCAAATATTGTTATTAATGATGATAAATTTTTATCCAAAGCAGTTCCCCCCTTTTACTTGATTAGCTAGTTTCTGGTTTTCATTCCGTAACAGTAATTATATTACTCTTCATCCCATTGTGTGTGGAACACACCTTCACGGTCTTTACGTTCATAAGTATGTGCACCAAAATAGTCACGTTGTGCTTGGATAAGATTAGCTGACAAATCTTCAGAACGATAACTATCATAGTAGTTCACACTTGCAGAGAATCCTGGTGTCGGTACACCGTTTTTAACGCCTGTTGCTACGACGTCTCTTAATGCATCTTGGTAATCTGTAACAATATTTTTGAAGTATGGATCTAATAATAAGTTTTCAAGTTCTGGATTATTATCGTAAGCATCTTTAATTTTTTGTAAGAATTGTGCACGAATGATACAACCTTCACGCCAAATCATTGCCAGTTCACCTAATTTTAAGTTCCATTCGTGATCTTCGCTCGATTTTCTCATTTGCGCAAAGCCTTGAGCGTAAGAACAAATCTTACTCATATATAATGCTTTTCTGATTTTTTCTAAGAATTCTTCTTTATTACCATCAAATGAAGCTTGTGGTCCATTTAATGATTTAGACGCATTAACACGTTCTTCTTTAATGGATGAAATGAAACGAGCAAATACCGATTCAGTGATAATTGTTAATGGAATTCCTAATTCTAATGCATTAATAGAAGTCCATTTACCTGTACCTTTTTGACCAGCAGTATCTAATATTTTTTCTACTAATGGTTCATTATTTTCATCTAATTTAGTGAAAATATCACCAGTAATTTCTATTAAGTAACTTTCGAGTTCTCCAGCATTCCAATCTTTGAATGTTTGAGAAATTTCAGTATGACTCATACCTAATAAGTCTTTCATCATTGTATAACTTTCAGCGATTAATTGCATATCTGCATATTCAATACCGTTATGAACCATTTTCACATAATGACCTGCACCATTTGGGCCAATGTATGTTACGCAAGATGCACCATCTTGCGCTTTAGCTGCAATGGCATCTAAGATATCACTGACTTTATTATAAGCGGCTTCTTGACCACCAGGCATTAATGAAGGACCAGTTAAAGCGCCTACTTCACCACCTGATACGCCCATACCAATGAAATTAACGCCACTTTCAGCTAATGTTTTATTTCGACGAATTGTATCTTGATAGTTTGTATTACCACCATCAATTAAAATATCTTCATCGTCTAATAATGGAAGTAAGGCATTTATCATGTTATCCGTAGGACTACCAGCCTTAATCATCAACAAAATTTTACGGGGTTTTTCTAATGAATCTACAAATTCTTTCAAGTTATACGCAGGATATATCTTTTGATAATGAGACTTTTGAATAGTATCATTAATTTCATTATTATCTCTACTATGAATACTCACAGAATATTTCTTATCCTCGATGTTCCACGCAAGATTTT
>NZ_KV813711.1:0-2555 GCF_001813735.1 Staphylococcus sp. HMSC068C09 | reverse complement strand
TATATTTGGGTGAGCGATTCCTTAAACGAAATTGAGATTAAGGAGTCGATTTTTTATGTATAAAAACAATCATGCAAATCATTCAAATCATTTGGAAAATCACGATTTAGACAATTTTTCTAAAACCGGCTACTCTAATAGCCGGTTGGACGCACATACTGTGTGCATATCTGATCCAAAATTAAGTTTTGATGCAATGACGATCGTTGGAAATCTCAACCGAGACAACGCTCAAGCCCTTTCTAAATTTATGAGTGTAGAGCCCCAAATAAGACTTTGGGATATTCTTCAAACAAAGTTTAAAGCTAAAGCACTTCAAGAAAAAGTTTATATTGAATATGACAAAGTGAAAGCAGATAGTTGGGATAGACGTAATATGCGTATTGAATTTAATCCAAACAAACTTACACGAGATGAAATGATTTGGTTAAAACAAAATATAATAAGCTACATGGAAGATGACGGTTTTACAAGATTAGATTTAGCCTTTGATTTTGAAGATGATTTGAGTGACTACTATGCAATGTCTGATAAAGCAGTTAAGAAAACTATTTTTTATGGTCGTAATGGTAAGCCAGAAACAAAATATTTTGGCGTGAGAGATAGTAATAGATTTATTAGAATTTATAATAAAAAGCAAGAACGTAAAGATAATGCAGATGCTGAAGTTATGTCTGAACATTTATGGCGTGTAGAAATCGAACTTAAAAGAGATATGGTGGATTACTGGAATGATTGCTTTAGTGATTTACATATCTTGCAACCAGATTGGAAAACTATCCAACGCACTGCGGATAGAGCAATAGTTTTTATGTTATTGAGTGATGAAGAAGAATGGGGAAAGCTTCACAGAAATTCTAGAACAAAATATAAGAATTTGATAAAAGAAATTTCGCCAGTCGATTTAACGGACTTAATGAAATCGACTTTAAAAGCGAACGAAAAACAATTGCAAAAACAAATCGATTTTTGGCAACATGAATTTAAATTTTGGAAATAGTGTACATATTAATATTACTGAACAAAAATGATATATTTAAACTATTCTAATTTAGGAGGATTTTTTTATGAAGTGTCTATTTAAAAATTTGGGGAATTTATATGAGGTGAAAGAATAATTTACCCCTATAAACTTTAGTCACCTCAAGTAAAGAGGTAAAATTGTTTAGTTTATATAAAAAATTTAAAGGTTTGTTTTATAGCGTTTTATTTTGGCTTTGTATTCTTTCATTTTTTAGTGTATTAAATGAAATGGTTTTAAATGTTTCTTTACCTGATATTGCAAATCATTTTAATACTACTCCTGGAATTACAAACTGGGTAAACACTGCATATATGTTAACTTTTTCGATAGGAACAGCAGTATATGGAAAATTATCTGATTATATAAATATAAAAAAATTGTTAATTATTGGTATTAGTTTGAGCTGTCTTGGTTCATTGATTGCTTTTATTGGTCACAATCACTTTTTTATTTTGATTTTTGGTAGGTTAGTACAAGGAGTAGGATCTGCTGCATTCCCTTCACTGATTATGGTGGTTGTAGCTAGAAATATTACAAGAAAAAAACAAGGCAAAGCCTTTGGTTTTATAGGATCAATTGTAGCTTTAGGTGAAGGGTTAGGTCCTTCAATAGGGGGAATAATAGCACATTATATTCATTGGTCTTACCTACTTATACTTCCTATGATTACAATAGTAACTATACCTTTTCTTATTAAAGTAATGGTACCTGGTAAATCAACAAAAAATACATTAGATATCGTAGGTATTGTTTTAATGTCTATAAGTATTATATGTTTTATGTTATTTACGACAAATTATAATTGGACTTTTTTAATACTCTTCACAATCTTTTTTGTGATTTTTATTAAACATATTTCAAGAGTTTCTAACCCTTTTATTAATCCTAAACTAGGGAAAAACATTCCGTTTATGCTTGGTTTGTTTTCTGGTGGGCTAATATTTTCTATAGTAGCTGGTTTTATATCAATGGTGCCTTATATGATGAAAACTATTTATCATGTAAATGTAGCGACAATAGGTAATAGTGTTATTTTTCCTGGAACCATGAGTGTTATTGTTTTTGGTTATTTTGGTGGTTTTTTAGTGGATAGAAAAGGATCATTATTTGTTTTTATTTTAGGATCATTGTCTATCTCTATAAGTTTTTTAACTATTGCATTTTTTGTTGAGTTTAGTATGTGGTTGACTACTTTTATGTTTATATTTGTTATGGGCGGATTATCTTTTACTAAAACAGTTATATCAAAAATAGTATCAAGTAGTCTTTCTGAAGAAGAAGTTGCTTCTGGAATGAGTTTGCTAAATTTCACAAGTTTTTTATCAGAGGGAACAGGTATAGCAATTGTAGGAGGTTTATTGTCACTACAATTGATTAATCGTAAACTAGTTCTGGAATTTATAAATTATTCTTCTGGAGTGTATAGTAATATTCTTGTAGCCATGGCTATCCTTATTATTTTATGTTGTCTTTTGACGATTATTGTATTTAAACGTTCTGAAAAGCAGTTTGAATAGTTATATTATATTTT
>NZ_KV813710.1:0-1141 GCF_001813735.1 Staphylococcus sp. HMSC068C09 | reverse complement strand
TTAAGGGATGCAGTTTATGCATCCCTTAACTTACTTATTAAATAATTTATAGCTATTGAAAAGAGATAAGAATTGTTCAAAGCTAATATTGTTTAAATCGTCAATTCCTGCATGTTTTAAGGAATTGTTAAATTGATTTTTTGTAAATATTTTCTTGTATTCTTTGTTAACCCATTTCATAACGAAATAATTATACTTCTGTTTATCTTTGTGTGATATTCTTGATTTTTTTCTATTTAATCTGATAAGTGAGCTATTCACTTTAGGTTTAGGATGAAAATATTCTCTTGGAACCATACTTAATATAGAAATATCAACTTCTGCCATTAAAAATAATGCCAATGAGCGTTTTGTATTTAATAATCTTTTAGCAAACCCGTATTCCACGATTAAATAAATCTCATCAGCTATACTATCAAAAACAATTTTGCGTATTATATCCGTACTTATGTTATAAGGTATATTACCAAATATTTTATAGGATTGGTTTTTAGGAAATTTAAACTGCAATATATCCTTGTTTAAAACTTGGAAATTATCGTGATCAACAAGTTTATTTTCTGTAGTTTTGCATAATTTATGGTCTATTTCAATGGCAGTTACGAAATTACACCTCTGTACTAATTCAAGGGTAAAATGCCCTTTTCCTGAGCCGATTTCAAAGATATTATCATGTTCATTTAATCTTATATTTGTCATTATTTTATCTATATTATGTTTTGAAGTAATAAAGTTTTGACTGTGTTTTATATTTTTCTCGTTCATTATAACCCTCTTTAATTTGGTTATAATGAATTTTGCTTATTAACGATTCATTATAACCACTTATTTTTTGTTTGGTTGATAATGAACTGTGCTGATTACAAAAATACTAAAAATGCCCATATTTTTTCCTCCTTATAAAATTAGTATAATTATAGCACGAGCTCTGATAAATATGAACATGATGAGTGATCGTTAAATTTATACTGCAATCTGATGCGATTATTGAATAAAAGATATGAGAGATTTATCTAGTTTCTTTTTTTACAAGAAAAAAGAAAGTTCTTAAAGGTTTTATACTTTTGGTCGTAGAGCACACGGTTTAACGACTTAATTACGAAGTAAATAAGTCTAGTGTGTTAGACTTTAATGTTTTTTT
>NZ_KV813709.1:0-36946 GCF_001813735.1 Staphylococcus sp. HMSC068C09 | reverse complement strand
GTGAGGTCTCTTTTTTTATGTCGAAATTTAGAAAAAGTGCTTGGAGCTAATGAATTGAGAAGAGATCAAACAACAGAAGTTGTAGCGTTTCTTTTATTTTTTTAAATTATCTATTAAAATAGGAGATATTTAAAGATATATGAGGAGAGGACTTAATTGAAATTACCTATCACTCAAAAACTTGATGATTTAATTCATCATCATGCTATCTCATTACATGTTCCAGGACATAAAAATATGACTATCGGTTATTTAGATGCATTATCTTTGAAAATGGATATGACTGAAATCACGGGTCTAGATGATTTACATCATCCAGAAGATACTATTTTAGAAAGTATGAATCGTGTGAATAAGCATCCTAATTATGATGCTTATTATTTAGTTAATGGTACAACTTCAGGCATTTTATCAGTTATACAAGCATTTACTCATATAAAAGGTCGTTATCTAATTAGCCGTAATGTACATAAATCAGTTTTTAATGCTTTAGATTTAACTCAACAGTCTGCAGATATTTTGCCTATGTACAGAAGTGATAAAAGTTACCAGTATTTAGCGCCTTTGATTGATACTAAAATGTTACGACATCAAAAACTCGCTGTCGTTACTTATCCAAATTATTATGGAGAATGCTTTGATATCAATCAGTGTGTTAAACAATTTCACGATTACAATATACCTGTTTTAATTGATGAGGCTCATGGTGCCCATTTTAATTTGAAACACTTTCCTAAATCAGCTTTAGAATCAGAAGCTGACTATGTTGTTCAATCGTATCACAAAACTTTGCCTACGCTTACTATGGGATCAGTATTATTTATTCATAAAAATGCACCTTTGAAAGATGAAGTTATTAAATATTTAGGTATTTTTCAAACTTCTAGTCCATCTTATTTAGTAATGTCGAGCATTGAACTAGCGCATCAATTTTATAATTCTTATGACAGTAGTCTCTTTTTCGAAAAAAGAAAACAATTTATTGAAACGTTAAGACAACAGCATTTTGAAGTTATTGAAGTCGAGGATCCATTAAAGCTTATTGTTCGAGCAAATGGGCATACGGGTTTTGAAGTACAACGTTATTTTGAAAAGAATCATATTTATATTGAATTAGCTGATGATTATCAAATACTCATTGTCTTACCATTGTGGCATTTTAATGATAGATATCCTTTCGAAACATTACTGCATAGAATAAAAACTATAAAATTACCTAAAAAAGCAAAAGAAAAGCTAGAGCCGGTTTTATTGCCGCTAGAAAAAAGTGTTTATGTATCAAAGTATATTAATCATGCATATTGGATAAATATTAATAAAGCACAAGATAAAGTATTAGCTCAACATATTGTGCCTTATCCTCCTGGAATTCCTGTGTTTTGGAAAGGAGAAAAAGTGACTAAAAATATGATAAAATTGATGCAATATTATCTTTCACATAGTGTACGTGTTGAAGGTATTAAAAACGATAAAATATTAGTTAAGGATGAATAATATGGCTGCATTTATAACGTTTGAAGGGCCTGAAGGTTCTGGGAAAACTACAGTGTTAAATCAGATTAATAAGTTGTTATCTGAAAATTATAATGTTATTTCTACTAGAGAACCAGGTGGAGTATCTACGGGGGAAGAAATACGTAATATCTTACTAGATGGTGAAAATATTGATATACGTACAGAAGCATTGTTATTTGCAGCATCTAGAAGAGAACATTTGGTTGAAAAAGTGATACCCGCTTTAAAAAATAATAAAGTAGTTTTATGTGATCGATATATTGACAGTTCTTTAGCATATCAAGGGCATGCACGGGGTATAGGTATAGAAGAAGTTAAAAAAATAAATGAATTTGCAATTAATGGACTTTATCCAGATTTAACAATTTATCTTGATATTGATGCTGAAGTGGGGAGAGAACGAATACTAAAAAATCAAAGAAGTCAGAATCGATTAGATAAAGAAACACTAACTTTTCATCAAAAAGTAATTGAGGGATATAAAACATTAATTAAAACTAATCCTGAGCGTTTTAAAGTAGTTGATGCTACACAAAACATCGAAAGTGTCGTAAGTGATACGTATGAGATCATTTTAAGTTACTTAAAAAACTTATGATATAATAATATGGAGAGGTGTATTAAAATGAAAATGATTATAGCGATCGTTCAAGATCAAGATAGTCAAGAACTTTCAGACCAACTCGTAAAAAACAATTTTAGAGCTACTAAACTAGCAACAACTGGTGGCTTCTTAAGAGCAGGAAATACAACATTCTTATGTGGTGTAGATGATGAACGTGTTGATGAAGCGTTAACCGTCATTGATAATACGTGTGGTAATAGAGATCAACTTGTTTCACCAATGACGCCAATGGGTGGTAGTGCAGACTCTTACATACCTTATCCTGTTGAAGTTGAAGTTGGAGGCGCTACAGTATTTGTAATGCCAGTAGAAAAATTCCACAGATTCTAAGCTTAATTTAACAATTAAATAAAGTTTTAAAAGATAATTTTCAAAGAGCCTGAAACATATTTTTTATGTTATCGGCTCTTTATCATATACATCATAATTAATTGCTAAATGATAAATGCGACTGAAAAATTTAATGATATAATTTTAAAATGAACTATGAATAGGGAGTATGCAAATATGGAGGAATTACAAAAATTAGCTAATGCGTTTCATTCGAATAAATTATCACATGCCTATTTATTTGAAGGTGATGATGCACAATCAATGAAACATGTAGCAATGGAATTTGCACAACTTATTCTTTGTAATGGAAATGAACAATGTGAGTTGAAATTGCGTAATTTTAATCATCCTGATTTTACATATATATCCTCTGAAGAATCTACTATAAAAAAAGAACAAATTGAACAACTTGTACGCCAAATGAACCAATTACCTATTGAAGGTACATATAAAGTTTATATCATAGAAGACTTTGAAAAGTTAACAGTTCAAGGTAAAAATAGTATCTTAAAATTTTTAGAGGAACCTCCAGAAAATACTATTGCAATTTTAATTTCTACTAAACCAGAACAAATATTAAATACGATTCACTCTAGATGTCAACATATGTATTTTAAACCGAGTGACAAATCGCATTTTATCGATAAACTTGTTGATAATGGTATGAATCGGGCTATTGCTGAAATGTTAAGTTCATATACGACACAAATTGAGGTAGCCAAAGACCTTAATGAAGAGTATGATTTAATTGAATTAAGAAAAGTAATCGTTCATTGGTGCGAATTATTATTAACAAATAAACCAATGGCCTTGATTGGTGTTATTGATGTGTTAAAAAATGCTAAAAATCGAAAACTACAACTTCTTACTTTGTCTGTTATCAATGCTTTTTTTG
This sequence comes from Staphylococcus sp. HMSC068C09, assembly GCF_001813735.1. Classification (NCBI taxonomy): domain Bacteria; kingdom Bacillati; phylum Bacillota; class Bacilli; order Caryophanales; family Staphylococcaceae; genus Staphylococcus; species Staphylococcus sp. HMSC068C09. The sequence continues at coordinate 33,578 of NZ_KV813709.1, read as the reverse complement.
AAGATATGATGCATGCTAAAGTCGGAATTGAGAACAATTTCATTTTTACTGATCTTAAACCACTAATTAAGGAATACACAACACGATTAACACTTAATCAAATGATATTAATGTATGATCAAATTACAGAAGCACATAAAAAATTGATACAGAATGTGAATCCGATGCTCGTATTTGAACAAATCGTAATTAAAGGTGTGAGTTAAATGCCAAATGTAGTAGGTGTGCAATTTCAAAAAGCAGGTAAATTGGAATATTATGCGCCGAATGATTTAAAATTAGACAGTGAAGACTGGGTTGTAGTCGAATCTAAACGAGGCATTGAAATAGGTATAGTAAAGTTAGCTTCAAAATGTGTAAATGATGAAGATGTGACATTACCGTTAAAAGATATTCTACGTATTGCAACTGAAGAAGATATACAACAATACAATCAAAATGAAGAAGATGCAGAGCAAGCACTAATTTTATGTAAACAGTTAGTGAAAGATCAAGACTTAGATATGCGCTTAGTGAATTGTGAGTATACTTTAGATAAATCGAAAGTCATTTTTAATTTTACTGCTGATGATCGTATCGATTTTAGAAAGTTAGTGAAAGTATTAGCTCAAAATTTAAGAACACGTATTGAACTTAGACAAATTGGCGTTCGTGATGAAGCAAAACTACTAGGTGGAATTGGACCGTGTGGACGTTCATTATGTTGTTCAACATTTTTAGGAGATTTTCAACCGGTATCTATCAAAATGGCAAAAGATCAAAATTTATCATTAAATCCAACTAAAATTTCTGGTGCATGTGGACGTTTAATGTGTTGTCTTAAATATGAAAATGATTATTATGAGGAAGCTCGTGCACAATTACCAGATGTAGGCGATGAAATTCATACACCGGAAGGTACTGGACAAGTTGTAGGATTAAATATATTAGATATTTCGATGCAAGTGAAGATTGATGGTTTAGAGCAACCTTTAGAATATAAAATGGAGGAATTAGCTACATTTAATTAAGGAGAGTGTCTTTCTTTTGAATCGCAATGATTTATTCGAAAAAATTGTAAAATTAGAAAGTAACGTTAATGTATTAACTCAAGAGATGACTGAACTTAAATCTTTAGCTATTCAATTGATAGAAGAAAATGTAACGTTACAAGTAGAAAACGATAATTTAAAAGCGCTAATGGCTAAAAGTGAACAAGATGTTGAATCAACAAAAGTCAATAGTGAAAGTCAACATAATAAAAAATCAAATGAAAATGACTTTAAAAGTGCAATTAAAAATGTAAAAAAACCTTTACCAAGTAAAGACAATTTAGCTGTTTTGTATAGTGAAGGTTTTCATATTTGTAATGGCGAATTATTTGGTAAACATCGTTATGGTGAAGATTGTTTATTATGCATGAATGTTTTAAATAGTTAAATCCATAACAAAGAATGATAAATGGATGGTATAATTTTAATTTTTAGGAGAGATGAATTTCAACACAATAAAATTTCAGATTTTGTGTTGTGATACATCTCTTTTTTAGGAGATAACATATATGTTGAAGGAACAAGAAAGATTAGATGATTTAATTAAGGAGAACTTAAAAATCATTCAAAATGATGAGGTGTTTTCTTTTTCTACTGATGCACTTTTATTAGCACATTTTACTAAAGTACGAAAAAATGATAGCATTCTAGACTTGTGTGCCGGAAATGGTGTTATTGCTTTATTATTATCTGCAAAAAGTCATCAAAAAATAGAAAGTATTGAAATTCAAGAACAGTTGGCAGACATGGCTCAACGAAGCTTTAAATATAATCGATTAGAAGAGCGTTTATCTATGCATAATATGGATTTAAAAGATGTGTATCAAACGTTTAAACCCTCTCAGTTTACATTAATAACCTGTAACCCGCCTTACTTTAAACGTAATCAACTTCATCAACACCAAAAAGAAGCACATAAAATAGCACGACATGAAATTATGTGTAGTTTAGAAGATTGCATGTTTGCAGCACGGCATTTATTAAAACAGGGTGGACGTCTAGTTATGGTTCATCGTGCTGAACGACTTATGGATGTATTAACTGAAATGAGACAAGCTAATATCGAACCTAAACGTATTGTATTTATTTATAGTAAGCATGGTAAATCAGCAGTCACTATTGTTGTTGAAGGAAGAAAAAATGGTAATCAAGGTCTAGAGATTGCACCACCATTTTATATTTACAATGAAAATGGCGAATATAGTGAGCAAATGAAAGAGGTTTATTATGGGTAGTCACTTTGTATATATCGTACGTTGCAGTGATAACAGTTTATATACAGGGTATACGAATAATATTGAGGCACGTATAAATAAACACAATGCTGGGAAAGGTGCTAAATATACAAAAATAAGACGTCCGGTAGTGTTAGTATATCAAGAAATGTACGAGACAAAATCAGAAGCTTTACGTAGAGAATATGAAATTAAGACATTTACAAGACAAAGAAAACTAAAATTGATTGAGGAGGGATAATATGGCAACTTTATACTTAGTAGGGACACCGATAGGTAATTTAAGTGACATTACATTTCGAGCAATCGAAACGTTAAAACAGGTAGATATCATTGCGTGTGAAGATACGAGAGTAACTAAAAAGTTATGTAACCACTATGATATTACTACTCCATTAAAATCATATCATGAACATAATAAAGAGCAACAGACAGATTATTTAATTCAATTACTTAAAGAAGAAAATAATATTGCGCTTGTATCAGATGCAGGGTTGCCGTTAATTAGCGATCCAGGATATGAACTTGTTGTTGAAGCACATAAACATAACATTGCTGTAGAAACCATTCCAGGACCTAATGCAGGATTAACTGCACTAATGGCAAGTGGTTTACCTTCATTTACATATACTTTTTTAGGCTTCTTGCCACGAAAAGAAAAAGAAAAAGTGAATATTTTATCTCAACGAATGTATCAAGATAGTACTTTAATCATTTATGAGTCTCCATTTAGAGTGATTGATACACTAAAAGCGATTATTAAAGTAGATGCAAAAAGACGTGTAGCAGTAGGTCGTGAACTTACTAAAAAATTTGAACAAGTGGTTATGTTTGAAGTATCACAATTATTAGAAGCAATTGAAAATCAAGAGATTCCACAAAAGGGAGAATTTGTGATTTTAATTGAGGGGGCCAAAGCTCAAGAAACAAAGCAATGGTTTGAAGATGTAACGATTATAGATCATGTTAATCATTATATTGAGACTCAAAATTTAAAACCTAAGAAAGCGATAAAAGTAGTCGCAGAAGAACGACAGATGAAAACAAGTGAGATTTATGATATTTATCATAATATTAAATCGTAAAATTAATAAAAACTTGTATCATAGTGATAGAAAAATACCATAAAATATTAATTTATGGTAATGTTAATAAGATACGACAATGTATATTCTATATGGGTTATAATGAATAAGATAGATGTTTTATGATGATGTGTCGTCACAAACGTTATATTAAATATTCATTAGAAAATAATTAAAAATTTAGATAAAATTTAAAGTGAACTAGTCATTAAGACATGAACGAAAGGGAGGACTACTGATGGCGAAAGAAACATTTTATATTACAACCCCTATTTATTATCCTAGTGGTAATCTGCATATCGGTCACGCATATTCTACAGTTGCTGGTGATGTAATTGCACGATATAAACGTATGCAAGGATATGATGTTCGTTATCTTACAGGTACAGACGAACATGGTCAAAAAATCCAAGAAAAAGCGCAAAAAGCAGGAAAAACAGAATTAGAGTATTTAGATGAAATGATTGCTGGAATCAAACGTTTATGGGCTAAATTGGAAATCTCAAATGATGATTTTATTAGAACTACAGAAGAACGTCATAAACAAGTGGTAGAAAAAGTATTTGAACGTTTATTAAAACAAGGTGATATTTATCTTGGTGAATATGAGGGATGGTATTCTGTCCCTGATGAAACGTATTATACTGAATCTCAACTTGTAGACCCTGTTTACGAAAATGGTAAAATCGCAGGCGGTAAAAGTCCAGATTCTGGACATGAAGTTGAATTAGTTAAAGAAGAAAGTTATTTCTTTAATATTAATAAATATACAGATCGTTTATTAGAATTTTACGATGCTAATCCTGATTTTATTCAACCTCCATCTAGAAAAAATGAAATGATTAATAACTTTATTAAACCAGGATTAGAAGACTTAGCAGTTTCACGTACGTCATTTGATTGGGGGGTAAGAGTTCCATCTAACCCTAAACATGTAGTTTATGTATGGATTGATGCTTTAGTAAACTATATTTCTTCTCTTGGATATTTATCAGATGATGATTCATTATTCCAAAAATATTGGCCAGCAGATGTACATTTAATGGCAAAAGAAATCGTTCGTTTCCATTCTATTATTTGGCCTATCTTACTTATGGCTCTTGATTTACCTTTACCGAAAAAAGTATTCGCGCACGGATGGATTTTAATGAAAGATGGAAAAATGAGTAAATCTAAAGGTAATGTAGTAGATCCTAATGTTCTCATTGATCGTTATGGTTTAGATGCTACACGCTATTACTTAATGCGTGAATTACCATTCGGATCTGACGGCGTATTTACTCCGGAGGCATTTGTTGAACGTACTAATTTCGACTTAGCAAATGATTTAGGTAACTTAGTTAACCGTACGATTTCTATGATTAATAAATATTTCCAAGGAGAGCTCCCTGCATATCAAGGACCAAAACATGAATTGGATGAAGATATGGAAGCATTAGCACTTGAAACTGTGAAGAACTTCCATGACAATATGGAAAGTTTCCAATTCTCAGTAGCATTATCTACAGTTTGGAAGTTAATAAGTCGAACAAATAAATACATCGATGAAACCACTCCATGGGTTTTAGCTAAAGATGAAAGTCAAAAAGATATGTTAGGAAATGTAATGGCACACTTAGTTGAAAATATTCGTTTTGCAACTGTATTATTGCGCCCATTTTTAACACATGCGCCTAAAGAAATTTTCAAACAATTGAATATTAATAATTCAGATTTATACGAATTATCAAGTTTAGAGCATTATGGTGCATTACAAGAACCAATTATGGTTACTGAAAAACCTTCTCCAATCTTCCCAAGATTAGATTCAGAGGATGAAATTGCATTTATTAAAGAATCAATGCAACCACCTAAATCTAATGAAGATGATAAAGAAGAAGTACCAAGTAAATCGCAAATTGATATTAAAGATTTTGATAAAGTTGAAATTAAAGCTGCAACTGTTATTGATGCAGAAAATGTACCGAAATCAGATAAATTATTAAAAATACAAGTTGATTTAGGAGCAGAACAACGTCAGATTGTTTCAGGTATTGCGAAATTCTATCGTCCAGAAGATATTATTGGTAAAAAAGTGGCTGTTGTAACTAACCTAAAGCCAGCAAAATTAATGGGTCACAAATCTGAAGGTATGATATTATCAGCTGAAAAAGATAAAGTATTAACGTTAGTAAGCTTACCGAGTGCAATTCCAAATGGTGCAATTATAAAATAAATATAGCCGTTAGGAGAGATAAAATGTTAATAGATACACATGTTCATTTAAATGACGAACAATATGATGAAGATTTAAGTGAAGTGATATCTCGTGCAAGAGAAGCAGGCGTTGACCGTATGTTTGTCGTGGGATTTGATACTAAGACAATTGAACGTACTATGGAACTGATTGATGAATATGACTTTATTTATGGTATTATCGGTTGGCATCCTGTAGATGCAATAGATTTTACTGAAGAACGTTTAGAATGGATTGAATCATTAGCTCAGCATCCTAAAATTATCGGTATTGGAGAAATGGGATTAGATTATCATTGGGATAAATCTCCAGCTGATGTTCAAAAAGAAGTGTTTAGAAAGCAAATTGCTTTAGCTAAACGCGTTAAGTTACCTATTGTCATTCATAATCGTGAAGCAACTCAAGATTGTGTAGATATTTTAATGGAAGAACATGCAGAAGAAGTTGGAGGCATTATGCATAGTTTTAGTGCATCACCTGAAATTGCAGATGTCATTATTAATAAACTTAATTTCTATGTGTCATTAGGCGGACCAGTCACATTCAAAAATGCAAAACAACCTAAAGAGGTCGCTAAACATGTTCCAATGGATCGCTTATTAGTTGAAACAGATGCACCTTATTTATCTCCACATCCTTATAGAGGAAAACGTAATGAACCTGAACGTGTCACGCTTGTTGCACAACAAATTGCAGATTTACGTGATATGACATACGAAGAGGTATGTCGTCAAACTACAGAAAATGCAGAAAGATTATTTAACTTAAATTAATAATCCTCAGTATGAGAAAGATGTAAAACATCATCTATCGTAATGCTATCTAATAGTGAATGACGATAATATGTGCATCTTTCTCATTTTTTATAGTATAACCGTTATAATAGAAATGAGATTAAGTGAAAGGTAATGGTAAATGAATATGAGAATAAATGAATTTATCGTTGTCGAAGGCAGAGATGACACAGAACGAGTTAAAACAGCTGTGGAATGTGATACGATTGAAACAAATGGAAGTGCCATTAATAGAGAAACGTTAGCAGTGATTCAGAATGCTCAAGAAACAAGAGGCGTGATTGTATTAACTGATCCTGACTTTCCAGGTGATAGAATTAGAAATATTATTACTGAACACGTACCAGGAGTTAAACATGCCTATGTCGATCGTGAAAAAGCGAAAAATAAGCGTGGAAAAATTGGGATAGAACATACACATCCTGAAGATATAAAGAAAGCCTTAATGCATGTGAGTTCTCCTTTTGAAGAAGGAGAAGAGTCGATAGATAAAAGTGTATTAATTGATTTAGGTTTAATTATTGGTAAAGATGCGAGACGTAAGAGAGAAATACTTGGACGTAAATTGCATATTGGACATTCTAATGGCAAACAATTACTAAAAAAATTAAATGCTTTTGGTTATACTGAAGAAGACGTACGACGTGCATTATCAATGGATAAGGAGAATAAGTAAAGATGGATAGAAAAGATATAGCTACACCTTCTAGAACAAAAGAACTATTAAATCAATTTGACTTTAATTTTAAGAAAAGCTTAGGTCAAAATTTCTTAGTAGATGTTAATATTATTCATAAAATTATTGATGCAAGTCATATTGATAAGTCGACAGGCATAATTGAAGTGGGTCCTGGTATGGGATCATTAACAGAGCAACTCGCTAAAAGTGCTAAAAAAGTGTTGTCATTTGAAATCGATCAACGTTTAATTCCAGTTTTAAAAGAAACACTTCATCCCTACGACAATGTAACAATTATAAATGAAGATATATTAAAAGCTGATATAGCTGCATCTGTGAACACGTATTTAAATGATTGCGATAAAATTATGGTAGTAGCGAATTTACCTTACTATATTACGACTCCGATTTTACTTAATTTAATGCAACAAGATATTCCCATTGATGGTTATGTAGTGATGATGCAAAAAGAAGTTGGAGAGCGTTTAAATGCAGAAGTAGGTACAAAAGCATATGGTTCTTTATCTATTGTGACTCAATATTACACAGAAACGAGTAAAGTACTCACTGTCCCTAAATCAGTGTTTATGCCGCCACCAAATGTTGACTCGATTGTTGTAAAATTGATGCAAAGAGAGGAACCTCTTGTTTCAGTAGACGATGAACAAGCTTTCTTTAAACTTGCAAAAGCTGCTTTTGCTCAAAGACGTAAAACGATTAATAATAACTATCAGAATTTCTTTAAAGATGGTAAAAAATATAAATCACAAATTCATCAATGGTTAGAAAACGCAAATATTGATCCTAAACGTCGTGGAGAAACCCTTTCTATACAAGATTTTGCACGATTGTATGAAGAAAAGAAAAATTTCCCAGAATTAGAAAATTAAATTGTTGACAAAGTGTCGCTACCTTGATAAAATTTAAATTTTATTTGACATATTACTTCAAAATGTGATATTATGTAACCTGTAGCGAGGTGGAGCAATATGCCAAAATCAATTTTGGACATCAAAAATTCTATTGATTGTCATTTAGGAAATCGTATTGTACTTAAAGCCAACGGTGGTCGAAAAAAAACAATCGAACGTTGTGGAGTGTTAAAAGAGACATATCCTTCAGTATTTATTGTTGAATTAGATCAAGATAAGCATAATTTTGAAAGAGTGTCGTATACATATACGGATGTTCTTACAGAGAATGTACAAGTTTCATTTGAAGAGGATAATCATCAAGAAGTAGTTGCACACTAAATTCGAACATATAAATATAGAGTTGTTTAGTGTACTACAAACTCTATCATTAAAAACATATTGGGTGTTGGGCTGTTTAAGTTCAACACTCTTTTTAATTCTTAATCTCTTTTAATAAAATAATAATTTAAATAAATCAAGATTTGCAGTTGAAATTAAGATCATTTATCTCCTAATTTATTAACTTTTAATTATAATTTATAATGTAACTATCAAATATTTTAAGTCTTTATGTTAAAATCATTTTAATACTATTGATGAAGAGAGGGCGGAAAAATGATATATGAAACGGCACCAGCCAAAATTAATTTGACGCTCGATACACTTTTCAAAAGAAATGATGGTTACCATGAAATTGCTATGATAATGACAACAGTAGATCTGAATGATAGATTGTCTTTTCAGAAAAGAAATGATAATAAAATTGTTGTAGATATAGAACATAACTATGTTACTAATGATCATAAAAATCTCGCCTACCAAGCAGCTAAACTGATGATGGAAACATATCAACTTAAACAAGGCGTCACGATTTCGATTGATAAAGATATTCCGGTTTCTGCTGGATTAGCTGGGGGATCAGCTGATGCTGCTGCTACGATGCGAGGAATTAATCGTTTATATGAATTAGGCGCATCTTTAGAAACACTAAGCCAATTAGGCCTTCAAATTGGGACAGATGTTCCATTTTGCATCTATAATAAAACTGCTATATGTAAAGGGAGAGGCGAAAAAATTAAATTTCTAGACAAACCTCCTTCTGCATGGGTGGTATTAGCAAAACCTAATCTTGGAATATCTTCTCCAGATATTTTTAAAGAACTTAATTTAAAAGAGGATTATGATGTACATACAGAAATGTGTGAAGAAGCGATTAGACAGGGAGATTATATGAAATTGTGTAAGAGTTTATCTAATCGTTTAGAAACCGTTTCTATGTCTATGTATCCAGAAATTAAAAAAATTAAAAATAATATGTTGCGTTGTGGTGCTGATGGAGCACTAATGAGTGGGAGTGGACCTACTGTATATGCATTCGCTCAAAAGGAGAGCCAAGCAAAGAAAGTATATAATGCTGTAAATGGCTGTTGTAACGAAGTGTATTTAGTAAGATTATTAGGATAGAAAGGCTGGAACTTATGAGGTATAAAAGAAGTGAACGTATTGTCTTTATGACACAATATTTAATGAACCATCCAAATCAGTTAATTCCATTAACTTTTTTTGTGAAAAAATTTAAACAAGCGAAGTCATCGATTAGTGAAGACGTTCAAATCATCAAAAATACGTTCCAAAAAGAAAAATTGGGAACTGTAATTACAACAGCTGGCGCAAGCGGCGGTGTAACCTATAAGCCGATGATGAGCAAAGAAGAAGCAATCGAAATTATAGAAGAAATCATTACTATGCTACAAGAAAAAGAGCGCTTATTACCAGGTGGATATTTATTTTTATCGGACTTAGTTGGTAACCCATCATTACTTAATAAAGTAGGGAAACTCATTGCTAGTATTTACATGGATGAGAAACTAGATGCAGTAGTGACGATCGCAACGAAAGGGATATCACTTGCCAATGCAGTAGCAAACGTATTAAATTTACCTGTAGTAGTTATTAGAAAAGACAATAAAGTTACTGAAGGTTCTACGGTCTCCATTAACTATGTTTCAGGCTCATCAAGAAAAATTGAAACGATGGTCTTATCGAAACGCACATTAGCTGAAAACTCAAATGTGTTAGTTGTAGATGACTTTATGAGAGCAGGCGGTTCAATAAATGGTGTAATGAATCTTATGAATGAGTTTAAAGCAGAGGTGAAAGGGGTATCTGTACTAGTAGAATCAAAAGAAGTAAAACAAAGATTGATTGAGGATTATACTTCTTTAGTCAAATTATCAGATGTTGACGAATATAATCAAGAATTTAAAGTTGAACCTGGTAATATCTTGTCTAAATTTTCTTAAAAGGAGTTATACACCATGAAAACAATTAATACTAATAAAGCACCTGAAGCGTTAGGACCATATTCTCATGCAATGGTCGTGAATAATTTAGTATTCACATCAGGACAAATTCCATTAGATACTGAAGGAAACATCGTAAGTAGCGATGTCAAAGAACAAACAAAACAAGTATTAGAAAATTTATCTGTTGTACTTGAAGAAGCAGGTTCTGATTTAAACTCTGTTGTAAAAGCAACTATTTTTATTTCTGATATGAATGAATTTCAACAAATTAATGAAGTTTATGGTAGCTACTTTAATGAGCATCAACCTGCGCGAAGTTGCGTAGAAGTGTCTCGCCTACCAAAAGACGTTAAAGTTGAAATTGAATTAGTAGGTAAAGTTAAAGGAATATAATTTACTTAATTAACACATTGTCATGCTTCTAACCACACAAAGATATATATACTAGGGGGGCTCACTGCATGAAAGTGACAGATGTAAGACTTAGAAAAATACAAACAGATGGCAGAATGAAAGCACTCGTTTCTATCACATTAGACGAAGCTTTCGTAATTCATGATTTACGCGTAATCGAAGGCAACTCAGGTCTTTTCGTTGCTATGCCAAGCAAACGTACACCAGATGGTGAATTCCGCGATATCGCACATCCAATCAATTCAGAAATGAGACAAGAAATACAGGATGCTGTGATGAAAGTATATGATGAAACTGACGAAGTGATTCCAGATAAAAATGCTTCATCAGACGTAACAGAAGAATCAGACGAAGCTTAAAATAACAAAAATCAAATCATATTTTTGATAATGGTTATTTTATTAATTATGTAAGCTAAATGACGTGGGGACGAAACTCTAAATTCAAACTTGAATTTTGTTTCGTGCCCATTTTTATTGTTTTATCGATATTTTTTGAAAATTAAATGTATGATGCAAATAATTAAACTCTGTTTACAAAATTTGTTAAATCTTGAAACTATAAGTTGAGTTAAATTATAATTACTTGTGAAGTGCAAATTTTATTGGAGGATTATTATTCATGCAAAGAAATGCAATCATATTAGCAGCTGGAAAAGGAACACGAATGAAATCAAAGAAATATAAAGTGTTACATGAGGTTGCTGGTAAACCAATGGTTGAACATGTACTGACAAATGTTAAAAAAGCGGGCGTAAATCAAATCGTCACTATCGTAGGTCACGGGGCAGAACAAGTAAAAGAGACATTAGGTAATCAGTCATTATATAGTTATCAAAATGAACAATTAGGAACTGCACATGCAGTTAAAATGGCAGAAGAACATTTACATACTCAAGAAGGTACAACATTAGTAGTATGTGGAGATACACCACTTATTACTTCAGAAACTTTACAACGTTTAATTGCACACCATGAAGAAACACAAGCACAAGTTACTGTTTTATCGGCTACAGCTCAGACGCCTTTCGGGTATGGGCGAATCGTACGTGATCAAAATCATCACCTTAATCGCATTGTAGAAGAAAAAGATGCAACAAATGCTCAAAAAGACATCAATGAAATCAGCTCAGGTATATTTGCATTTGATAATAAAACGTTATTCGAAAAACTTAAACAAGTTAAAAATGATAATGCACAGGGTGAATATTATTTACCTGACGTCGTTACTTTAATTTTAGAAGATAATGGAAAAGCAGAAGTGTATCATACTGATGACTTTGATGAAATTATGGGTGTAAATGATCGAATCATGTTAAGTCATGCTGAAAAAGCGTTGCAACATCGTATTAATCATCATCATATGAGAAATGGTGTTACAATCATTGATCCAATCACTACATTTATAGGTCCAGATGTAGAGATAGGTATGGATACTGTTATTGAGCCAGGCGTACGTATCAATGGAAAAACATTCATTGGTGAAGATACACACGTTGGTCAATATTCAGAAATTAACAACAGTCGTATTGGCAATAAAGTTCATATTATACAATCAGTCATCAATGATTCTAGTGTAGGAAATAAGACCAAAGTTGGTCCATTTGCTCAATTAAGACCTGGTTCAAATCTAGGTGCTGAAGTTAAAGTGGGTAACTTTGTAGAAGTTAAGAAAGCAGAATTAAAAGATGGTGCAAAAGTATCACACTTAAGTTATATTGGCGATGCGAAAGTTGGTGAACGTACAAATATTGGTTGTGGTTCAATCACTGTTAATTATGATGGAGTAAATAAATTTAAAACAATCATTGGAAAAGACGCTTTCATTGGTTGTAACACGAATTTGATTGCCCCTGTAACAGTAGGAGATGGCGCTTTAATTGCAGCAGGATCGACGATTACAGATGACATACCTAAAGAAAGCTTAGCATTAGCACGCGCACGTCAAGTAACCAAAGAAGGTTACAATAAAAAATAAAGATTAATATAAGATACAAAAAGACTGTGTCATTTTTCTGTTAAAGGGAATAAATGAATATATAAATATAAAATTTTGAATGTATTACTATCATGCCAAGTTGAGTGATACGTAATAAACATATTATTGGTCAGTTTTTAGTGGAATATAGTAAAAATGCTAGAATTTTTATATAATAGTATTGTCTAAGTAAAAAATTGGAGGACTATAAATGTTAAATAATGAGTACAAAAATTCGTCTTTAAAGATTTTTTCTTTAAAGGGAAATGAACCATTAGCACAAGAGGTTGCTGATCGTGTAGGAATCGAATTAGGGAAATGTTCTGTTAAACGCTTCAGTGACGGTGAAATTCAAATTAATATTGAAGAAAGTATTCGTGGATGTGATGTATTTATCATTCAACCGACTTCTTATCCAGTTAACTTACATTTAATGGAATTATTAATTATGATTGACGCATGTAAACGTGCCTCTGCAGCAAATATCAATATTGTTGTTCCTTATTATGGTTATGCGCGCCAAGATAGAAAAGCGCGTAGTCGTGAACCAATTACTGCAAAATTAGTAGCAAATTTAATTGAAACTGCTGGTGCAAATCGTATGATTGCTTTAGATTTACATGCACCACAAATTCAAGGTTTCTTCGATATTCCAATCGATCACCTAATGGGCGTACCGATTATTGGACAATATTTTGAAAATGATCCTAACATCAACCCAGAAGAATGTGTTGTTGTATCTCCGGATCATGGCGGGGTAACACGCGCACGTAAATTAGCAGACATTTTAAAAACTCCGATTGCTATTATTGATAAACGTCGTCCTAAACCAAACGTGGCAGAAGTGATGAATATCGTTGGTGAAATTGAAGGACGTACAGCTATTATTATCGATGACATTATTGATACGGCAGGAACAATTACTTTAGCTGCTCAAGCATTAAAAGATAAAGGTGCGAAAGATGTATATGCTTGTTGTACACATCCTGTACTCTCAGGTCCTGCAAAAGAACGTATTGAAAATTCAGCGATTAAAGAACTTATTGTTACAAATTCAATCTTACTTGACGATAGTCAAAAACCATCAAACATCAAAGAATTATCTGTAGCTGGTTTAATAGCACAAGCTATTGTTCGTGTATATGAACGTGAGTCAGTAAGTGTATTATTTGACTAAAATTTACAAATGAGTTTGACTTATTATTTTTAAACATGTATAATTTATTCGTTCGTGATTTAACGAATAAATAAACACTTGCAAGCAATATTTAAATTGATGGGCAAGTGAGGAGAAGTTAAGACAATATATTATTATTGTTTCAACTTGAAAATGAAAGGTGGAAATACGAATGGCTTCATTAAAGTCAATCATTCGTCAAGGTAAACAAACTCGTTCTGACCTTAAAAAATTACGTAATACAGGTAAAGTACCTGCTGTTGTTTATGGTTATGGTACTAAAAACACTTCAGTTAAAGTAGATGAAGTTGAATTCATCAAAGTCATCCGTGAAGTTGGACGTAACGGTGTTATTGATTTAGGCGTGGGTTCTAAAACAATTAAAGTTATGGTATCAGATTATCAATTTGATCCACTTAAAAACCAAATTACTCATATCGACTTCTTAGCTATTAACATGACTGAAGAACGTACTGTTGAAGTACCAGTTCAATTAGTTGGTGAAGCAGTTGGCGCTAAAGAAGGCGGCGTAGTTGAACAACCATTATTTGATTTACAAGTTACAGCAACTCCAGAAAATATCCCAGAATCAATTGAAGTAGATATCACTGATTTACAAATAAATGATAGCTATTCAGTTGGGGATATTAAAGTATCTGGTGATTTCACAATTGAAAACGATCCAGAAGAATCTGTTGTTACAGTAGTTCCTCCAACTGATGAACCTTCTGAAGAAGAAATCGAAGCAATGGAAGGTGAATCAGCAACTGAAGAACCTGAAGTAGCTGGTGAAGACAAAGAAGACAAAGAAGACGAAGAAAATAAAGACGAAGAATAATTCGTTGATGACTATGTATTCACTTTAAGTGAGAATGTCTTTAATTAAATTGATAGAAAGAGCCTGATACATGTTCATATGTAGAAGGCTTTTTCTTATGTATATCGGACATTTAAAAAATGAATGTTAAAATAAAGTTGAAGATTGATAACTTATAAAAGAGTGGGTTACGAAATCATTGAATTTCTTTCCTACTCTCTTTTTGTATTATATTGAGTAATATTATAAAATAAGGAGTAATCGACACATATTAAATTAAATGTTCAAATCAATCAAAAAGATGAACACAATGGAGGTTGCAACGTATGAAATGTATTGTGGGTCTTGGTAATATAGGTAAACGTTTTGAACGAACAAGACACAATATTGGCTTTGAAGTGATTGACTATATTTTAGATAAAAATCAATTTACATTAGATAAACAAAAATTCAAAGGCGCTTATACTATTGAACGTTTAAATGGGGATAAAGTGCTATTTATCGAGCCAATGACTATGATGAATTTATCAGGAGAAGCTGTAGGACCTTTAATGGATTACTATAATGTAGAAGTTGAAGATTTAATCGTTTTATACGATGATATGGATTTATCTCAAGGGCATATTCGTCTACGTCAAAAAGGAAGTGCAGGTGGACATAATGGAATGAAATCGATTATTAAACATTTAGGTACAGATCAATTTAAGCGTATTCGTATTGGAGTAGGAAGACCAACGAATGGTATGTCAGTTCCAGATTATGTATTACAAAAATTTTCTAATGAAGAAATGATGACAATGGAAAAAGTAATTGAACATGCTGCACAAGCA
The DNA here is from genome assembly GCF_001813735.1 of Staphylococcus sp. HMSC068C09. NCBI lineage: Bacteria > Bacillati > Bacillota > Bacilli > Caryophanales > Staphylococcaceae > Staphylococcus > Staphylococcus sp. HMSC068C09. The sequence goes on along the minus strand of NZ_KV813709.1, from coordinate 18,083 downwards.
GTGGAAGCATTTATTGAGACGTCTCGTTTCGATCATGTTATGAATGAATATAATGGAGAAGTCAATTGAGAATGATTATTTCTGACTATATTCAAAATGACAAACGATTCCAGGAACTTGACGAAGTCTTTGGCAACCAAAATATTTTAGTTACAGGTTTATCTCCCTCAGCCAAAGCAACCATTATTGCTGAAAAATACTTGAATGATGATAAGCAAATGCTATTAATCACAAATAATTTATATCAAGCAGACAAATTAGAAACTGATATATTGCAATACATTGATCATTCTGAAGTTTATAAATATCCAGTCCAAGATATTATGACAGAGGAATTTTCAACTCAAAGCCCACAACTTATGAGTGAACGTGTTAGAACTTTAACGGCATTATCTCATGATAAGAAAGGGTTATTTATCGTTCCTTTAAATGGTTTGAAAAAATGGTTAACTCCAGTAGAATTGTGGAAACATCATCAAATGACTTTAGAAGTTGGCGATGATATCGATGTGGATGAATTTTTAAATAAACTAGTAAACATGGGATATCGACGTGAGAGTGTCGTTTCTCACATTGGTGAGTTTTCTCTACGAGGCGGCATCATTGATATTTACCCCCTTATCGGTCAACCAGTTAGAATTGAATTGTTTGACACTGAAGTCGACTCGATTCGAGACTTTGATGTAGAAACACAACGTTCAAATGATAATGTTGAAAAGGTAGATATCACTACAGCGAGTGATTATATTATTACGGAAGATGTGATTAATCATCTTCAAACAGAATTACAAAAAGCATATGAACAAACACGTCCTAAAATTGATAAATCTGTACGAAATGATTTGAAAGAAACATATGAAAGTTTTAAATTATTTGAATCCACTTTCTTTGATCATCAATTACTTCGCCGTCTAGTTGCTTTTATGTATGACACACCTTCTACACTAATCGATTATTTCCAAAAAGATGCCATTGTAGTAGTTGATGAATATAATCGTATTAAAGAAACTGAAAAGACATTGACTACTGAAGTAGATGATTTTATCCAGAACTTAATTGAAAGTGGTAACGGATTTATTGGGCAGTCATTTATGGAATATGATGGGTTTGAAACGTTAATCAATCATTATCCAGTCACATATTTCACTTTATTTACATCGTCTATGCCAGTGAAGTTGCAACATATTATTAAATTTTCATGTAAGCCAGTGCAACAATTTTATGGACAATATGACATTATGCGTTCAGAATTTCAACGTTATGTAAGCAATAATTACACTATTGTAGTACTTGTAGAAACTGAAACGAAAGTTGAGCGTATTCAATCGATGCTTAATGAAATGCATATTCCTACTGTTACAAATATTCACTCAGAGATTGAAAGTGGACAAGCAATTGTAACAGAAGGTAGTCTATCAGAAGGTTTCGAACTGCCTTATATGCAACTTGTTGTAATTACGGAACGAGAATTATTTAAAACCAAACAGAAAAAACAACGAAAACGGACTAAAACAATTTCTAATGCTGAAAAAATTAAATCTTATCAAGATTTAAATGTTGGAGATTATGTTGTCCATGTGCACCATGGTGTGGGACGTTATTTAGGCGTTGAAACACTAGAAGTTGGAGACGTCCATAGAGATTATATTAAATTACAATATAAAGGAACCGATCAACTTTTTGTACCTGTTGATCAAATGGATCAAGTACAAAAATATGTTGCTTCAGAAGATAAATCGCCTAAATTAAATAAACTAGGCGGCTCAGAATGGAAAAAAACGAAAGCCAAAGTACAACAAAGTGTTGAAGATATCGCAGATGAACTTATTGCACTATATAAAGAACGAGAAATGTCAGTAGGTTATCAATATGGTGAAGATACGGCTGAGCAACATGATTTCGAAATGGACTTCCCATATGAACTTACACCAGACCAAGCTAAATCTATTGAAGAAATTAAAGAAGATATGGAAAAAGAACGTCCAATGGATCGCTTGCTATGTGGAGATGTGGGTTACGGAAAAACTGAAGTTGCTGTACGCGCGGCCTTTAAAGCTGTCATGGAAGGCAAACAAGTTGCCTTTTTAGTGCCTACAACGATTCTAGCGCAACAACACTACGAAACATTGATTGAACGGATGCAAGATTTTCCAGTAGAAATTCAGTTGATTAGTCGATTCCGTACTGCTAAGGAAGTTAGAGAGACTAAAGAAGGTCTAAAATCTGGATACGTTGATATCGTTGTTGGAACACATAAACTATTGAGTAAAGACATTCAATATAAAGATCTAGGATTACTTATTGTCGATGAAGAACAACGTTTTGGCGTACGTCATAAAGAACGTATTAAAACATTGAAAACCAATGTAGATGTATTGACACTTACAGCCACGCCAATTCCAAGAACATTGCATATGAGTATGCTTGGTGTACGTGACTTATCTGTCATCGAAACACCTCCAGAAAACCGCTTCCCTGTACAAACCTATGTATTAGAGCAAAATAGTAATTTTATTAAAGAGGCTTTAGAACGTGAACTTTCTCGTGATGGACAAGTATTCTACCTTTACAATAAAGTACAGTCTATTTATGAAAAGCGTGAACAGTTACAAATGTTGATGCCAGAAGCAAACATTGCTGTTGCTCATGGACAGATGACAGAGCGAGATTTGGAAGAAACCATGTTGAGTTTTATTAATGGAGAGTACGACATTTTAGTTACAACAACCATTATAGAAACAGGTGTCGATGTGCCTAATGCGAACACATTAATCATAGAAGAAGCGGATCGTTTTGGTTTAAGTCAACTTTATCAATTACGTGGTAGAGTTGGACGTTCAAGTCGTATTGGATATGCTTACTTCTTACATTCTGCTAATAAAGTATTAACAGAAACAGCTGAAGAACGTTTACAAGCGATTAAAGAATTCACTGAATTAGGTTCAGGATTTAAAATTGCCATGCGTGATTTAAATATACGTGGAGCCGGTAATTTATTAGGTAAGCAACAACATGGATTCATTGATTCAGTAGGTTTTGATTTGTATTCTCAAATGTTAGAAGAAGCGGTAAACGAAAAACGTGGTATTACAGAAGAAACCCCTGATGCACCAGATGTTGAAATGGAATTACACTTAGACGCGTATTTACCAGCAGAGTATATTCAAAATGAACAAGCTAAAATAGAAATTTATAAGAAATTGCGTAAAGTTGAAACTGAAGAACAGCTTTTTGATGTGAAAGATGAATTACTTGATCGCTTCAATGATTATCCTGTAGAAGTAGAACGTTTATTAGAAATGGTAGAAATTAAAATACATGCTTTACATGCAGGCGTGACATTGATTAAAGATAAAGGAAAACAAATTGAAGTATTTCTTTCAACTAAAGGTACAGAACAGATAAATGGTGAAGAATTATTTAAACAAACTCAACCTTTAGGACGAACAATGAAGTTGGGTGTTAAAGAAGGTAAAATGCATATTACTCTAACAAAATCTAAACAGTGGTTAGAAAACTTAAAATTCTTAGTAAAATGTCTTGAAGGAAGTATGGAACTTGAGTACGAATTATAAATCGTCATCTGAAGTTTCATCTTCTTCTAAGAATTCACGACAACATTCAGCATTTAATGGCGTAGTGATTTTAACGCTTGCTTTAGTCATTGTTAAAGTATTAAGTGCAATTTATCGAGTTCCATATCAAAATATTTTAGGTGACTCTGGATTATATGCCTATCAACAAATTTATCCTATTGTAGCGCTAGGTATGATACTATCAATGAATGCAGTTCCTAGTGCTGTCACTCAAGTATTTGGAAGTCACAGTGGAACTGAAGTATTTTCAAAAACACTTCTAAGATTTCAAATGATAGGTCTTATTATTTTTAGTGTGATTTTAGTATTCTCCCATCCATTAGCACTGTTAATGGGAGATGCTCACTTAGCACCAATGCTAAAAATGGCAAGTTTTAGCTATTTGTTTATAGGAATCCTGGGTGTGATTAGAGGCTTTTATCAAAGTAGACAACAAATGAATATACCAGCTATTTCACAAGTAATAGAACAATGTATTCGTGTGTGTGTTATTATTATAGCTATTTTAATGTTTATGTTTAAAGAATGGACCATTTATCAAGCTGGAGCACTTGCAATATTAGCCTCAGCCCTTGGATTTTTAGGTTCTAGTCTATATTTATTAGCAACAAGACCTTTCCGATTACAATTAAATCAGCACTCATATCCTCTTCCTTGGAAACAGCTAATACTTGCGACTCTCGTATTTGCATTAAGTCAATTATTAGTTATTTTATGGCAATTTATAGATAGTTTTACAGTCGTTCATATGCTACAAACATATGGTTTAGGATTTAGAGAAGCGATTATGCAAAAAGGGATCTATGATAGAGGTGCTTCATTTATTCAAATAGGTTTAATAGTGACAACTACATTTAGCTTTGTCCTAATTCCATTACTTACAGATGCAATGTCTGATCATAATCATGTTCTTATGAATCGTTATACAAATGCATCTTTAAAAATCACACTACTCATTAGCGTAGCAGCAGGTATAGGTCTTATTAATATACTACCGATGATGAACCATGTATTTTTCAAAACAGATCAATTAAGCTTCACACTTAGTATTTATATGCTTACTGTAATTGGTGTATCGCTTATCATGATGGACATCGCACTTTTACAAGTGATGAATCAAATTCGCCCTATTTTTATTGGTGTGATGTCAGGACTACTATTTAAAATTATCTTTAATGTGATTTTTATTCACTTTATGGGAATTTTAGGTGCAAGTATAAGCACAGTGCTTTCGCTTATGATATTTGTTACTATTTTACATTATGAGGTCGTTAAATATTATCGTTTTAATCGCATGCGCGCGTTTATTGTTAAATTGATGAGTGCGCTCATTATAATGTCAGTAGTCATACAGGGGTTGCGAATGTTATTACCTCCTGTAGGCCGTTTAGGAAGTCTAATTGAGTTGTTAATTATAGTAGGAATAGGGGGTCTCATATTCCTATTCCTTGTTATGTATATGAATATTTTAGGATATAAAGAATTAAAACACTTACCATTCGGCGATAAACTGTATCGCATAAAGAAAGGAAGATAGATATGACGCATACCCTTACCATTGTTGGTATAGGCAATCATAGTATGGATGATTTACCTTTAGGTGTCTATCGCTTTTTGAAACAGCAACAGAGTGTATATGCAAGGACACTCGAACATCCTGTTATTAAAGATTTAAAAAGTGACATTGAATTTAAAAGCTTTGATGACGTGTACGAAAAGTATGATCAATTTGAAGCGGTGTATCAACATATTGTTGAAACTTTAATAGAAGAAACGCGTATACAAGATACTGTTTACGTAGTGCCTGGACATCCTCGTGTAGCTGAAACGACGACTGCTAAATTACTTGATTACAATAAAAATAATGATGATATACATGTAAAGATTTTAGGTGGGAAAAGTTTTATAGATGATATATTTGTCGCAATCGATGAAGATCCTAATGATGGATTTACATTATTAGATGGTACTATTTTGAAAGAAAACACATTAAATATTCGAACACATACTCTCATTACACAAGTATATAGTGCGATGATTGCAGCAGATGTTAAACTCACATTAATGGAACGTTATCCAGACGATTTTAAAGTGAAGATAGTTACAGGCGCTAATAGTCAAGGCGCTAAAGTATTAGAAGTACCGTTATTTGAGTTAGATCATAATGAGGATATGTTTAACAATCTGACAAGTGTATTTGTGCCTAAAATAACGCGTGATGAAGATATGTATACTGATTTTGATTTTGCAGTTTATATTATTGACCATCTAGTGGATGATGAAAAAGGCTGTCCGTGGGATCGTGTGCAAACGCACGAATCACTTAAACGTTATTTATTAGAAGAAACATTTGAATTGTTTGAAGCAATAGATAATGAAGATGATTGGCATATGATTGAAGAACTCGGAGATATCTTATTACAAGTGCTACTTCATGCGAGTATTGGTAAAAAAGAAGGATATATGGATATTAAAGAAGTTATTGAAAGTTTAAATGCTAAAATGATTCGTCGACATCCTCACATATTCGGAGATAAAACAGTTGAAACAATAGAAGATTTAAATGATGTCTGGAAGAATGCAAAAGCAAAAGAAGGTAAAATACCTCGTGTGAAATTTGAGAAAGTATTTGCAGACCATTTTATGACATTGTATGATAAAACCAAAAATAAGGATTTTAATGAAGAAACCCTTAAAAATTATTTACAACAAGGGGAGAATGATAAATGAGATTAGATAAATATTTAAAAGTATCAAGACTTGTAAAACGTCGTACACTTGCTAAAGAAATTAGTGATCAAGGACGTGTAACAATTAACGGTAATGTAGCTAAAGCTGGCACAGATGTAAAAGTGGAAGACGAATTAGTCATTCGTTTTGGACAAAAACGTGTAACGGTTAAAGTAACTGGATTAAGTGAACATGCCTCAAAAGAAAATGCTAAAAATATGTATGAACTGATTAAAGAAGAACGAGTTCAACCATCTGCACAATCTGAAGAAGTGTAGTCTATGATTGAAACGTTTAAAGGAGGTGACAAGTTATGAGTAAAAAGGTAGAACATATTGATAATCAATATACTTCAGAACGAAATCGAAAGAAACAACGTCAACAAAAACGAATGCGTGTCGTTCGTCGAAGAGTAACAGTTTTTGGAGGATTATTATTAGCGATTATTATTATTCTATCTATCATGCTTGTCTTCCAAAAACAAAGTAACAATCAAGCAACAATAGAACGAAAGCATAAAGAAGAACAATTTCAGAAGAAACAAGATGAGGAAATAGCATTAAAAGAAGAGCTTAATAATCTTAACGATAAAGATTATATAGAGAAAGTTGCTCGAGATGACTATTATTTAAGTAACAATGGAGAAATTATTTTTAAATTGCCTAATGATAAATCATCGTCTAATTCTAAATCCTCTAGTAATAATTAAAAAGAGTAGGCAACTTTAAAAATTAAAGTAAAACGCTTAATTTAAAATAATCGTTTTATAGCATTGTGTAAATTTTAAAACAGGAATATAATAAGGTTAAAATTGAAACATTATCGGGAGGATTTATTTAGAATATGTCAATCGAAGTAGGAAACAAGCTAAAAGGTAAAGTGACAGGTATCAAAAAATTTGGTGCGTTTGTAGAATTACCTGAAGGTAAAAGTGGCTTAGTTCATATTAGTGAAGTTGCTGATAATTATGTTGAAAATGTAGAAGATCATTTATCAGTTGGAGATGAAGTGGAGGTAAAAGTTTTATCTATTGCAGATGATGGTAAAATCAGTCTCTCAATTAAAAAAGCGAAAGATCGTCCTCGTCGTCCACATCACAAATCTAATCAAAATAAACCGCCTCAACAAAAAGCAGAAGATTTTGAAAAGAAATTAAGTAATTTCTTAAAAGACAGTGAAGACAAATTGACTTCTATTAAACGTCAAACAGAATCAAGACGTGGTGGTAAAGGATCTAGACGTTAATTATATCTGTGTGAATAAATATAGCTAAGTTAACGGAGCCCTGGTTCCAATCATTTATTCTAGATTAATATGTATTGATAATAACTTAAGGGCATAAGATCATGTAAGATCTATGCCAGGGGTGAGATAAAGAACTGAAATTAAAGTTCTATCTCACTCTTTTTTCGTTATATCAATTATTTAGCCTAAGTCAGGAGGTTCAGTAATGTGAAAGTGAAAACGTCTCTTTGGAAAAAGACGGATCATTTAGCTGTTGCAGTATCTACAGGGATTGATAGTATGTGTTTATTATATAAATTATTAAATGACTTATCACATTCATATCAATCTATAACATGCTTGCATGTAAATCATGGTTTGAGAGATGCATCTGTCGAAGAAGAACGATTTATTAAACAATTCTGCAAGCAACATCAAATCCCCTGTTATGTTAAACAGTTAGATTTATCTAAAATAGTAGAAAAAGGAAAAAGTATTCAATCTGAAGCGAGAGATTTACGTTATCAATGGTTTGATGAGATGATGAGTAAGATAAATGCTGATGTGTTATTAACTGCTCATCATTTAAATGATCAACTTGAAACGATTTTTTATCGCGTTTTTACTGGTCGATCAACACGCAATTCATTAGGGATGAATGAATGTACTGAGCGAAATCATTATTTTATTTGTCGTCCTCTGATAGAGACATATAAAAATGATATAAAACAATATCAAACCATTCACCATGTGCCTTTTTATGAAGATGAATCTAATCACCATAATAAATATGCAAGAAATGACATTCGCAATCGACTTTTACCAGCTATTGATGAAAATAAGGACTTCAATGTGGAACAATTATTAAAGTTGAAACATTGGCATGATATGCAATTACAACTTACACAACAACGAATAAGTTGTTTTATAGAACAACATGTTAACTTTCACCTTAATAAAGAACGTATACAATTATCTCGAGCGTCTTTTAATCAACTAGATGAAATTTCAAAAATGATTTTATTAGATCGTTTATTTGAGATGCTTCAGTTAAATAAATCGTTTTCAGAAAAAAATTATAATGAATGGTTCGAACAAATTGAGAGTAAACAATCTCAAATTAAAATTCCCCTCACTGAAAAATGGATAATTCAAATTGCATATGATAAATTTATAATAATGGCTCATTATGAACAATCTCTACTTGAAGAACAAATTGTTACACATCCTTATACATATCAATTTGGTCATTATTTAATTACAATTCATCCAAATGAGAATGATGAAGCAATAGATTGGCCTCTAACGATTCGAACACGTAGAGATGGAGATAAGTTTAAGTTAAATGGTAGTCATGGACATAAAAAAGTAAGTCGTTTATTTATTGATAAAAAAATTGATAGCATAGAACGTACACAAATACCTATCATTTTAGATGCAAAACAACGAGTGATAGCTATAGGACAACTTTATGTGGCGACAAGCTTTAAACATATAATAGATATTAAAAAAATTGGAGATGACTCATAAATGAAAGATGATTTAAAAGATATTTTATTAACTGAAGAAGAAATCCAAGAAATTTGTAAAGATTTAGGTGAACAATTAACGAGAGATTACAAAGATAAACCACTTGTTTGTGTTGGTATCCTTAAAGGTTCAGTTATGTTTATGGCAGATTTAATTAAACGTATTGATACACATTTAGCAATTGATTTTATGGATGTTTCAAGTTATCACGGTGGTACAGAATCAACAGGAGAAGTACAAATTTTAAAAGACTTAAGTGCTTCTATTGAAAACAAAGATGTACTTATTATTGAAGATATTTTAGAAACAGGTACAACTTTAAAATCAATTACTGAATTACTACAATCACGCAAAGTTAACTCATTAGAAATCGTTACATTGTTAGATAAACCAAACCGTCGTAAAGCGGATATTGAAGCCAAATACGTTGGCAAAAAAATACCTGATGAGTTTGTAGTAGGATATGGTTTAGATTATGCTGAGCATTATCGAAATCTTCCTTACATTGGTACATTAAAACCGGAAATTTACAATAAATAAAATTTTATAATGTATTAGCAAATACAATAGATAGATTTTTAAATATAATAACTATACTAACGATATAAATTAGTGTAGACTCATTTTATATTCAAAATTGTCATTTTGTGAAACGACTATACATAGATATGTAAAGCCGAAAACAAAGAATGAGTAAATGATGAATATAAAATAATTAACTAGAATTAGAAAAGCGCTACAAAAGTTGAAATACTAGCCTTTATAAGCTAGATTATGTTACAATTTTTGTTAGCTTTATTATAGAAATAGGAGGAAATGACGCATGCAGAAAGCTTTTCGCAATGTGCTAGTTATCGCAATTATTGGCGTTATTATATTCGGTGTTTTCTCATATATCAATGGTAATGGAAATACACCGAAACAACTTTCCTATTCACAGTTTGTAGAGAAATTGGATAAAGGTGATCTTAAAACTTTAGAAATCCAACCTGAACAAAATGTGTACTTGGTAAGTGGTAAAACTAAAAATGATGAAGATTATTCTTCAACGATTTTATACAATAACGAAAAAGATTTACAAAAAATAACAAGTGAAGCTCGTAGCCAAAAAGGATTAGATTTTACAGTTAAAGAAGAAGAAAAACAAAGTGTCTTTGTCAGTATGTTGACAACGCTTATTCCTGTATTAATTATTGCTTTCTTATTTATATTCTTCCTTAGCCAAGCACAAGGTGGCGGCGGTGGAGGTCGTATGATGAACTTTGGTAAATCCAAAGCAAAAATGTACGACAATCAAAAACGTCGTGTTCGCTTCTCAGATGTTGCTGGGGCAGACGAAGAAAAACAAGAGTTAATTGAAATTGTAGATTTCTTAAAAGATAATAAGAAATTTAAGAAAATGGGTTCAAGAATTCCTAAAGGTGTCTTACTTGTAGGCCCACCAGGTACAGGTAAAACATTATTAGCACGTGCCGTTGCAGGTGAAGCTGGAGCTCCATTCTTCTCAATCAGTGGTTCTGACTTCGTTGAAATGTTTGTAGGTGTTGGTGCAAGTCGAGTACGTGATTTATTTGAAAATGCTAAGAAAAATGCACCATGTATTATTTTCATAGACGAAATTGATGCTGTTGGTCGTCAACGTGGTGCAGGTGTTGGTGGCGGTCACGATGAACGTGAACAAACGCTTAACCAATTATTAGTTGAAATGGATGGTTTCGGTGAGAATGAAGGTATCATTATGATTGCAGCAACCAACCGTCCTGACATTTTAGACCCTGCATTATTACGTCCTGGTCGTTTCGATAGACAAATTCAAGTAGGTCGTCCAGATGTTAAAGGCCGTGAAGCGATTCTTCATGTTCATGCTAAAAACAAACCACTTGATGAAACTGTCGATTTAAAAGCTATTTCTCAAAGAACGCCTGGTTTCTCTGGTGCTGATTTAGAAAACCTATTGAACGAAGCATCATTAATTGCCGCACGTGAAGGTAAAAATAAAATTGATATGCGTGATATTGAAGAAGCAACAGACCGAGTGATTGCGGGTCCAGCGAAAAAATCTCGTGTTATTTCTGATAAAGAACGTAATATTGTAGCACATCATGAAGCAGGGCATACAGTCATTGGTATGGTACTTGATGAAGCAGAAGTTGTACACAAAGTAACGATTGTGCCTCGTGGACAAGCAGGTGGTTACGCAATGATGTTACCTAAACAAGACCGCTTCTTAATGACAGAACCAGAATTGTTAGATAAAATTTGTGGTCTTTTAGGTGGTCGTGTATCTGAAGATATTAACTTCCATGAAGTATCAACTGGTGCTTCAAACGACTTTGAAAGAGCAACACAAATTGCACGTTCAATGGTCACTGAATATGGTATGAGTAAGAAATTAGGACCTTTACAATTCTCTACAAGCGGTGGCGGTCAAGTCTTCTTAGGTAAAGATATGCAAGGTGAACCTAACTATTCAGGCCAAATTGCTTATGAAATTGATAAAGAAGTTCAACGTATTATTAAAGAACAATATGAACGTTGTAAACAAATTTTATTAGAACATGAATCACAATTGAAACTGATTGCTAAAACATTATTAACTGAAGAAACACTAGTAGCAGAACAAATACGTTCATTATTCTATGATGGTGTTTTACCAACAGTGGATTATGATGCAGCTAAAGTGGTAAAAGATGAAGATAAAGATGATTCTGAGTTCTCAAACGGTAAATATGGTAAATCTTATGATGACATTCGTGAAGAACAACTTGAAGAAGGTCGTAAAGATGAAGCAGAAGACCGCAGAGAAGATGACAGAATCGATCATGATAAAAACAATCATCGTTCAGACCGTAATCAATCTCAAAATCATTCACAACGAAATGATAGAGATGAAACAGGTTATGAACAATCTCCAAATATAGAGCATCCAACAGATTCAAATCATAGAGAATCATAGCTAGTCATAAAAACTCTTTCGACTCGGGTTAAATAACCTTAATCGAAAGAGTTTTTAATATGATATAGGAGCATTATATACCCTAGAGCAAGTTACTTCATATTCTTAAATAAGCAGTGTAAAATAGATATTCTTAATAAAGGATTTAATATTAGATTTTAAAATAAATGAAACAAACGAAATAAAATAACATAAAGGAGAGATTAGAGTAATGACACATGATTATATTGTTAAATCATTGGCTTTTGATGGAGAAGTACGTGCGTATGCTGCATTAACAACTGAATCAGTTCAAGAAGGCCAAACACGTCACTATACATGGCCTACAGCTTCAGCAGCGATGGGGAGAACAATGACAGCAACGTTATTAATGGGGGCAATGTTAAAAGGAGATCAAAAGCTTACTGTCACAGTAGATGGTAAGGGCCCAATTGGTCGAATTATTGCTGATGCAGATGCACAAGGAAATGTCCGTGCATATGTTGACCATCCTCAAACCCATTTTCCACTTAATGATCAAGGTAAATTGGATGTAAGACGAGCAGTAGGTACTGAGGGTGCAATTCAAGTCGTTAAGGATGTAGGAATGAAAGATTATTTCTCAGGCGCAAGTCCAATCGTTTCTGGTGAGCTTGGAGAAGATTTCACTTATTATTTTGCGACAAGTGAACAAACACCGTCATCAGTGGGATTAGGGGTACTTGTTAACCCTGATAATTCTATTAAAGCAGCGGGTGGATTTATTATACAAGTCATGCCAGGCGCTAAAGAAGAAACTATTACTAAATTAGAAAATGCAATTAACCAAATGCAGCCAGTTTCTAAATTGATTGAACAAGGCTTAACACCAGAAGGTATCTTAAATGAAATTTTAGGTGAAGAGAATGTACAAATTTTGGAAACAATGGATGCACAATTTGAATGTAATTGTAGTCATGAAAAATTCCTAAATGCAATTAAAGGTTTAGGTGAAGCAGAAATTGAAGATATGATTAAAGAAGATCATGGTGCTGAGGCCGTGTGTCATTTCTGTGGAAATAAATATCATTATTCTGAAGGCGAACTTCAAGAACTACTTGATACAATAAAAAAATAGTAGAATGTTGATGAGCAATAAACGTATGTTTATTGCTCTTTTTTTATGGGAAGAACTAAATGTAACTAATGAAAGTAAAATATTACATCATATTTAAAGAAATATCTTTGTCTTTTTAGAAAATTCTGATAGAATATAGTTATATCCGATAGAAAAACTAAGTTTTAAATTAGAAAGTTAAAGGAGCGTTTTTTCGATGGCACAAAAACCTGTAGAAAATATTACACAAATTATTGGCAACACACCGGTAGTAAAATTAAGAAACGTAGTAGATGAAGATGCGGCAGATGTATATGTAAAATTAGAGTATCAAAATCCAGGTGGCTCTGTAAAAGACCGTATTGCTTTAGCAATGATTGAAAAAGCTGAAAAAGAAGGGAAAATTAAACCTGGTGATACAATTGTAGAACCAACAAGTGGTAATACTGGTATTGGTTTAGCATTTGTTTGTGCAGCTAAAGGTTATAAAGCAGTATTTACTATGCCTGAAACAATGAGTTCTGAACGTCGCAACTTATTAAAAGCATATGGTGCGGAATTAGTGTTAACACCTGGATCTGAAGCAATGAAAGGTGCTATTAAGAAAGCTAAAGAATTGAAAGAAGAACATGGTTATTTCGAACCTCAACAATTTGAAAATCTAGCTAACCCTGAAGTACATGCATTAACAACTGGTCCTGAATTAGTTGAACAATTTGAAGGCAAACAAATTGATGCTTTCTTAGCAGGTGTTGGTACTGGCGGTACACTATCTGGTGTAGGTAAAGTCTTAAAAGAGAAATATCCTAACGTTGAAATTGTAGCAATTGAACCAGAAGGATCTCCTGTATTAAGTGGTGGAGAACCTGGACCACATAAATTACAAGGTTTAGGTGCTGGCTTTGTACCTGATACTTTAAATACTAATATTTATGATAGTATCATTAAAGTTGGTAATGAAACTGCAATGGAAACATCACGTCGTGTGGCTAAAGAAGAAGGTATCTTAGCAGGTATTTCTTCAGGCGCAGCAATTTATGCAGCAATCGAAAAAGCAAAAGAGTTAGGTAAAGGTAAAACAGTTGTAACAGTATTACCAAGTAATGGTGAACGTTACTTATCTACACCATTATATTCATTCGATGACTAATGATGATATAAGTTGATATTTGAATATCATGTTTTAAATAAGAAATGGCTGGTTTCGTAAAAGGCGGAGCCAGCTATTTTTTAGTATAAAGGTTCTTTTAGTTAACAATACTGAAATATAGACTAAATGAGTGTATCATGTGAGTATACATATTTATTTTTAAAACAAAGGATGATTGATAGTGGGTAAAACAAAAATTATGGGAATCTTAAATGTAACGCCTGATTCATTTTCAGATGGTGGTCAGTATAATTCAATTGATAACGCAGTTACACGTGCTAAAGAAATGATTGATGAAGGCGTAGATATTATTGATGTAGGAGGCGTATCAACAAGACCTGGGCACACAGAAGTGTCTTTAGAAGAAGAAATGCAACGTGTAGTGCCAGTTGTAGAAGAATTAGTAAAACTAAATGTACAAATTTCCATAGATACATATCGCAGTGAAGTTGCTGAAGCTTGTCTAAGATTAGGGGCCACAATGATTAATGACCAATGGGCTGGGTTATATGATCCTCATATTTTAGATGTAGTTGCTAAATATGAAGCGGAAATTGTGTTAATGCATAATGGAGATGGCCAACGTGACCAACCAGTTGTAGAAGAAATGCTATTAACACTTATAAAGCAAGCAAATAAAGCAGAAATGGCAGGGATTCCAAAACATAAAATATGGTTAGATCCTGGAATTGGATTTCCCAAAAGTAGAAAAGAAAAAAATGAAGTAATGGCTCGATTAGATGAATTAGTTGCTACAGAGTATCCAGTTTTATTAGCGACAAGTCGTAAAAGTTTTATTAGAGATATGATTTCTACTGATACGACACCTAAAGAAAGAGATGAGGCCACTGCTGCTACTACTGCCTATGGTATAATGAAAGGCATAAAAGCAGTTCGCGTACATAATGTTGAATTAAATGTACGTTTAGCTCAAGGTATAGATTTTTTGAAGGAGAATGAAAATGAACGACATGATCTTTCTTAAAGGGATGAAGTTTTATGGATATCATGGTGCACTCGCAGCTGAGAATGAAATAGGTCAAATTTTTTTAGTAGACGTAACTTTAAAAGTAGACTTATCAAAAGCGGGGCAGACAGATAATGTTAAAGATACTGTGCATTATGGTGAAGTATTTGAGGATGTAAAAGATATTGTTGAAGGTCCACCTTGCAATTTAATCGAGCATCTAGCTGAACGTATTGCAAAACGTATAAATTCACACTATAATCGTGTAATGGAAACGAAAGTCAGAATCACTAAAGAAAATCCACCTATACCTGGTCATTACGATGGTGTGGGTATTGAAATAGTGAGGGAGAATCGTTAATGGTACAAGCATATTTAGGTTTAGGAAGTAATATTGGTGATAGAAAACAACAACTTCTTAAGGCAATTGATTTAATTGGAAACATTAAGGGTATAAAGGTAACAAAACAATCATCGATATATGAAACTGCACCGATTGGCTATACTGATCAGCCTAATTTCTTGAATTTGTGTTTAGAGATTGAAACCGAGTTGTCACCTCAGCAATTGCTTAAGCATTGTTTAGACATTGAACAACAACTGCATCGAGTAAGAGAAATACGTTGGGGTCCTAGAACATTAGATATAGATATCTTATTATATAGTGATAATATTATTGAAACAGACAATTTAAGTATACCTCACCCACGAATGCAAGAACGTGCTTTTGTACTTATACCGTTGAACGATATTGCATCGGACAAAAAGGATCCACGATTAAATCAGAAAATTCATGATTTAGTTTTTCCAGATGATACGGTTAAGAAATATAAAGATTAAGTGCTAAGATAAGTGCTTAAATTCTTAAGATATAAATATATTTTAAGAATTTAACTATGTGACTATGTATAAAATAGTGAATGGAAAATATTTTACAATATTTTTAATAAGTACATAACATCCATTAATAGTAAAACAGGAAGATTAAAGGAGAGAGAGTAATGTCAGAAGAAATGAATGACCAAATGCAGGTTCGTCGACAAAAATTACAAGAACTTATTGATTTAGGAATTGACCCATTTGGTAAACGCTTTGAACGCACAGCTACTGCAAGTGAATTAAAAGAAAAATGGGATCATTTTTCTAAAGAAGAATTACATGAAAAAGAAGACGAAAGTCATGTTTCTATTGCAGGGCGTTTAATGACAAAACGTGGTAAAGGTAAAGCAGGATTTGCACATGTACAAGATTTAACTGGTCAAATTCAAATTTATGTACGTAAAGATCAAATTGGCGAAGAACCTTTTGATAACCTTTGGAAAACAACGGATTTAGGTGACATTGTAGGTATTGAAGGTGTCATGTTTAAAACAAATACTGGCGAATTATCAGTAAAAGCAAAATCATTTACATTATTATCTAAAGCTTTAAGACCATTACCTGATAAATTTCATGGTTTACAAGATATTGAGCAAAGATATCGCCAACGTTATCTAGATTTAATTACTAACCAAGATAGTACTCGTACATTTATTAACCGTAGTAAAATCATCCAAGAAATGAGAAATTATTTAAATCAAAGAGGTTATTTAGAAGTAGAAACGCCAATGATGCATCAAATCGCTGGTGGTGCTGCAGCTCGACCATTTGTTACCCATCATAATGCACTAGATGCAACGTTATATATGCGTATTGCGATAGAATTACATTTAAAACGATTAATTGTAGGCGGATTAGAAAAAGTTTATGAAATTGGTCGTGTATTCCGTAATGAAGGTGTATCAACACGCCATAATCCTGAGTTTACTATGATAGAGTTATATGAAGCATATGCCGATTATCATGATATTATGGATTTAACAGAATCTATGGTTAGACATATTGCACAAACTGTATTAGGTTCAGCAAAAGTGCAATATAATGGCGAAGAAATTGACTTAGAATCAGATTGGAAACGACTTCATATTGTAGACGCTGTTAAAGAGGCTACAGGTGTAAACTTTTATAATGTGAAAACGGATGAAGAAGCTAAAGCATTAGCTAAAGAGCATGGTATCGAAATTACAGAAAACATGAAATATGGACATATTTTAAATGAATTCTTTGAACAAAAAGTTGAAGAAACATTAATTCAACCTACATTTATTTATGGACATCCAATTGAAATTTCTCCACTTGCTAAGAAAAATCCAGAAGATCCAAGATTTACTGATCGTTTCGAGTTGTTTATTGTAGGTAGAGAACATGCAAATGCTTTCACAGAATTAAATGATCCAATCGATCAACGTGAACGTTTTGAAGCACAACTTGTTGAAAAAGAACAAGGTAACGATGAAGCTCATGAAATGGATGAAGATTACATTGAAGCGCTTGAATACGGTATGCCACCAACAGGCGGACTAGGAATTGGAATTGATCGTTTAGTTATGTTGTTAACAGATTCACCATCTATTAGAGATGTATTATTATTCCCTTACATGAGACAAAAATAAGATCAATATAAATTAAAAGCGTTGCTTGCTAAGGTAAGCAACGCTTTTTTATGAAAAACAAAATGAAAAAAATTAATTAAAAAAGTACTAGATATTATATATATGATGTGGTAGTATACTATGAGTGTTCAAAAATTAAATCCTTTTTTAAAAATTAATTTAAAAAATCTTTAAAAACTTATTGACATTAAACTTTGTTTATTATAAGATATAAAAGTCGTCAAAAACGAAAGTTAATTTTGTAAAACGCTTGTAAAAAGAATTTTAATAAAGTGTAAAATTAACTATTGAAAAATTAATTAATTAGTAATATACTTGTTTAAGTAAGTTGTTGTCTGGTGACAATGGCAAGGAGGTCACACC
>NZ_KV813708.1:0-216 GCF_001813735.1 Staphylococcus sp. HMSC068C09 | reverse complement strand
CCCGTCCGCCGCTAACGTCAAAGGAGCAAGCTCCTCGTCTGTTCGCTCGACTTGCATGTATTAGGCACGCCGCCAGCGTTCATCCTGAGCCAGGATCAAACTCTCCATAAAAATTTATGATGTTTGATTAGCTCATAATACTAAATAGTGTTTGTAACATTTAAGTTACTTTATTGGAATTAACGTTGACATATTGTCATTCAGTTTTCAATGTTC
>NZ_KV813707.1:0-451 GCF_001813735.1 Staphylococcus sp. HMSC068C09 | reverse complement strand
GACTTCACCCCAATCATTTGTCCCACCTTCGACGGCTAGCTCCAAATGGTTACTCCACCGGCTTCGGGTGTTACAAACTCTCGTGGTGTGACGGGCGGTGTGTACAAGACCCGGGAACGTATTCACCGTAGCATGCTGATCTACGATTACTAGCGATTCCAGCTTCATGTAGTCGAGTTGCAGACTACAATCCGAACTGAGAACAACTTTATGGGATTTGCTTGACCTCGCGGTTTCGCTGCCCTTTGTATTGTCCATTGTAGCACGTGTGTAGCCCAAATCATAAGGGGCATGATGATTTGACGTCATCCCCACCTTCCTCCGGTTTGTCACCGGCAGTCAACTTAGAGTGCCCAACTTAATGATGGCAACTAAGCTTAAGGGTTGCGCTCGTTGCGGGACTTAACCCAACATCTCACGACACGAGCTGACGACAACCATGCACCACCTG